>CAYXXW010000461.1:0-2376 GCA_964469115.1 uncultured Melioribacteraceae bacterium | reverse complement strand
AATCCATTTTGGTGGAGTGCTGATGAGAAATTTTTCAACAATGCACTGGCAACTAAAATTGGAGTAAATGTACCCAAAACAGTATTGCTCCCATCAAATCAAAATCCGCCGGATACAAATGCCGATTCTTTTAGGAATTTAGAATACCCCATGAATTGGGATTATATTTTTGAATATATCGGTTTCCCGGCTTTCTTCAAGCCATTTTCAGGAGGCGGCTGGAAAAATGTTTATAATCCTAAAGATTCAAATGAATTTTTCAAGGATTATCATGATACAGGAACTCTTGTAATGATGCTTCAGGAAGCAATTGATTTTACCGATTATTTCAGGTGCTATTGCTTAGACAGAAAAGATGTTAGAATTATGCAATACGATCCGAAGCAGCCGCATCATTTAAGATATGTACAAGATCCAAAACCTATTGCCGCAAAATTATTGAAGAAAATTGAACAAGGTGTTTTGAAAATTAATAATGCATTAGGTTACGATTTTAACACAGTAGAGTTTGCATTAAGAGACGGTGTTCCTTATGCAATTGATTTTGGTAATCCTGCTCCTGATGCAGATATAAATTCGGTAGGTGAAGAAAATTTTGAATGGGTGGTTGAAGCTGCTGCAAATATGGCAATACGTAGAGCTAAAGCTCACAAGAAAGGTCAGAATAACCTAACTTGGGGTGATTTCATCACTTCATTTGTTACAAATGATAAGATAAAATCCAATACTAAAATCAACAAATGAGATATTTATGAAATCAGATAAAATGTTTTCTATAGGAATAGAGGAAGAATTTCAAATAGTTGATCCTGAAAGTAGGGATTTGAAATCTCACGTTCAAGCAATTCTTGAAGGAGGCAAGATACTCCTAAAGGAACAGATAAAAGCAGAGATGCATCAATCAGTTGTTGAGACCGGTTCCAATATCTGCAGTAATATTACAGAAGCCCGTCAAGAAATAATTAAGCTTCGCTCAGGGCTTATTAAACTTGCAGAAAAAGAGGGATTAAAAGTGGCCGCAGCGGGAACTCATCCTTTCTCAAAATGGGAAGATCAAGAGATAACAGACAATCCTAGGTATAGAGTTGTTATACAGGATATGCAGCAAGTTGCAAGAGCTAATTTAATATTTGGTTTGCACGTTCATATCGGTATTGATGATAAAGAATTAGCAATACACATTATGAATGCAGCGAGGTATTTTCTCCCGCATATTTTTGCACTATCCACAAATTCGCCTTTCTGGAAGGGAAGAAATACAGGATTTAAATCCTATCGAGCTAAAGTCTTCGAGCGTTTCCCAAGAACAGGTATCCCCGATTATTTCTCAAGTCATGGGGAATTCCAGAGTTACGTTGAAACTCTTGTAAAAACAAAATGCGTGGAAGATGCAAGTAAGATATGGTGGGATATTAGACCTCATCCTAAATATCCAACTTTAGAATTTAGAATTTGTGACATCCCTATGACCGTTGATGAAACAATTGCTTTAGCTGCTCTTTGTCAAGCAATAGTTGCAAAACTGTATAAATTAATCAGTCAAAATTTAGGTTTCAGACTTTACAGAAGAATTTACATTAATGAGAATAAATGGCGCGCATCGCGATATGGACTTGACGGAAAATTGATCGATTTTGGTAAAAAGACCGAAGTAAGCACAAAAGATTTAATTAAGGAATTACTAAGTTTTGTGGAAGAAGTTGTTGATGAGTTGGGAATTAGAAATGAGATGAATTTTGTCGAGAAAATAATGGAAACTGGGACAGGAGCAGATAGACAACTAAAAGTATGGAACGAAACTCAAAACTTAAATTCAGTTGTTGATTACATAATTTCTGAAACTTATAAAGGGCTGCCAGTTTAATTTATATGGAAAATTTACTAAGAGAAAAATATAACAAGGATTTTAGACAAGAAGTTTTTGATAATTTTATTGATGATATAAATAAAAGTACTGGGTATCGATTAGATTTTAAAGTATCAGAAACACCTCTATTTTTAGATGAGGAATTGACCCTAGAGTTGATTAAAGCGGGTGATGAAATATTAGCAAATATTCAAACAAAAGAATTTTTAGAGAATTCAATTAAAGCTCTACCGGAAGAATTGATTGTCCCAAACGAGGATAAACATCCATTATTTTTACAAATTGATTTTGGAATTGCTTTAGATAACAATGGAAAATTGATTCCGCAATTAATTGAGCTGCAAGGTTTCCCATCACTGTACGCTTATCAAGCGTTTTTAGAAAAAAAAGTCAGAGAGCATTTTGATATTCCAAAACATTTGACGGCTTATTACAACAATCTAAATTTTGATTCCTATATTAAAATGTTTCAAGAAACATTGCTTAACAATAGCGATCCTGAAAATGTA
>CAYXXW010000460.1:0-2379 GCA_964469115.1 uncultured Melioribacteraceae bacterium | reverse complement strand
TTAACAGTTGTAGTAGTTCTTTTATTAGCTGTATTTGCCTCCTCAATTTTTGAAAGAAAAAATGAGGCATATTACACATTGCAAATGATAAGACCTATTCCAGATGATGAACCAAGAAATGAGGTCTGGGGCGAAAACTTTCCAAGACAATATGAGTCCTATAGAAAAACTTTAGAAACAGATTTTGCCAGTAAACACGGCGGCTCGGTAATGAGGGATTATCTAGAACTTTACCCTGAACTTGTAGTAATGTGGGCAGGTTATGGATTTTCTAAAGAATACAATCAAGGAAGAGGTCATGCTCATGCAATTGAAGATATTAGAAATATTTTGAGAACCGGTGGAGAGAACAGCGATCCAATGCCCGCAACTTGCTGGACATGTAAAAGCCCAGATGTTCCAAGAACAATGGAAAAAATTGGAATTGCAGAATTTTATAAGGGAACTTGGAAAGAAAGAGGTGAACAGATAATAAATCCAATTGGATGCGGAGATTGTCATGATAATGAATCAATGGCATTGAAAATTTCTCGACCGGCTTTAGTAGAAGCTTTTGAAAGACAAGGTAAAGATATGAAAGATTTTAGCAGACAAGAGATGAGATCACTTGTTTGTGCACAATGCCATGTTGAATATTATTTTAAGAAAGATGGTAATTATCTTACTTTTCCATGGGATAATGGCTTTAGTGCCGATGATATGGAAAAATATTATGACGAATATGAATTTAGCGATTGGACTCATAAGCTAAGTAAAGCGCCAATGCTTAAAGCTCAACATCCAGATTATGAATTATTTATGACTGGAGTTCATGGAAAAAGAGGTGTTTCTTGTTCAGATTGCCACATGCCCTATAAAAGCGAAGGCGGTGTAAAATTTACTGATCACCATGTTCAAAGTCCTTTGGCAAATGTAGCAAATTCTTGCCAGGTTTGTCATAGAGAAGAAACCGCAACTTTATTAGAAGATGTATATGAAAGACAAGACAAGATTGAAGAATTAAGAAGAATTGCAGAAAAAGAACTTGCGGCAGCACACCTTGAAGCAAAAGTTGCTTGGGATAACGGGGCAACTGAAGCTCAGATGAAAACCGCATTAACTTTAATAAGACACGCTCAATGGAGATGGGATTGGGTTGCCGCTGCAAATGCGTTAGGTTTCCATTCACCTGTAGAAGCACTAAGAGTCGTAGGAACTTCAATAGACAGGGCAAATAAAGCAAGAAAAGAATTAGCATTACTATTGGTTAAACTTGGTGTCGGTTATCCGGTTGAGCTTCCTGATATTTCAACAAAAGAAAAAGCTCAAGAAGTTATTGGCCTTGATATGGAATATTTAAACAAAGACAAACAAGAATTTCTTAACACAACTGCAGTAGAATGGGATAAAAAAGCGAAAGAAAGACAAGGAAGTTTAATAAAATATTAAGCAGATAAAATTAAAATACTATAGGAAGCTCATTTTTCTTTAGAATGAGCTTCTTCTATTTTTAAACAAACTTCACTTAGACAAATTAAACCTCCTTGGAATTTTAGTTTTATATACTAGATCGAATTAGTTCCAAACTTAGTTAATACTTACATTTTCCCTAAAAAATTCCAACTTTTTTATTATATTCCGTTAGTTTTAATAAAATAAATATAAATTAAAAAAAAGAAGAGATTCTGATGATTCAAGCTGGGCAATTGCTACTCGTGTGCAATAAACTAGAGTAGAGGAAAGTCCGAACACCAAGGACAGAGTGCCGGGTAACGCCCGGGAACTGAATATGAAAATATTTAGTTACGGAAAGTGCAACAGAAAATAAACTACCTTCCACTAGGAAGTAATAAACCGACTTTTGGAGGGAAAAGGTGAAAAGGCAGGGTAAGAGCCTACCACTCCTGCAGTAATGCTTGAGGTCTCGTTAGAGAATCCCAATTCTATTTGGGATCATGGCAAACCCCACTTGGTGCAAGGTTAAGTAAGAAAGTTTTACAAATTTATTTGTAAGAGGGTTGTCCTCCCTTTGCTTTCGGGTGAACCGCTTGAATTTTAGAGTAATCTAAAGTCTAGACAAATAATTGCCGCCTCAATTTATTGGGGAACAGAATTCGGCTTATATGCTTGGATCATCAATTTTTCTTCTGCCAAGAGAATTATGGTAAAGAAAAAGTGGACCCTCAAAGATCCCCCTGATAAAAGCAGTGTTTTAGCACTTGCTGATAGTCTTAATATCTCAAATATACTGGCTGAATTACTTATCCTTCGAAAGGTTACCAATTTCTTTGAAGCCAAAAAATATTTCCGTCCGGATTTAGAAGATATTCATGATCCATATTTGATGTCTGATATGGAAAAAGCTGCAACACGAGTAATTGATGCTATAACAAATAATGA
>CAYXXW010000459.1:0-2389 GCA_964469115.1 uncultured Melioribacteraceae bacterium | reverse complement strand
CCAATTTGTTATCCAAATCCTTTCCTATTATTAGATATAAACTGGGCGATGGTATCGAATTAGCGGATAAGGATTTTAAATGTGATTGCGGAAGGGAACATCCCGTTATTTTAAATGTTTTGGGACGTTTGGGAACAAAAATAATTGGTCATAAAAAAGAATATCCTGGTCGAATGATTTATTCGGCAATTAAGAATTTAGCAACGGATTATGATGTATATCTTAATTATCAGGCCTTTCAGAATATTCCAGGATTCGTTGAAATCAATATAGAGCAAAATGATTCTGGCTCTCGATTGATTTTAAATAAAGAATTGGATAAATATTTTAAAAGTGATGTTAAATTTGAAATCAATTTCGGAAAACCACTTCGTCGAATGAACGGAAAATTAATAGATTTTGTGACGACGATTGGTTTAATAAAAAATTAAAATTATTTAAAAAATGCTGGTTTCTATTATAACACCTACGTATAATTCAGAGGTATTCATTAAAGACACCTTTGAGTCTATAAAATCTCAGACCTATACAAATTGGGAATGGATCGTGGTTGATGATTTTTCATCAGATAGTACTTTCGAAATAGTAGAGAGTTTTATGCTTTTGGACAATCGAATTAAGCTTTATCGTAATGATAGCAACTCGGGAGCAGCGGTGACTAGGAATAGGGCAATAGAAATAGCTACTGGAAGATTCATTGCGTTTTTGGATTCAGACGACTTATGGTGTGATACTAAATTGGAAAAGCAAATTTCCTTTATGTTAGAGCATAAAATTACTTTTAGTTATTCAGCTTACAGCATAATTAATGAATCAGGTATTGCTAGCGAAAAGATAGTTGACCCACCAGATAAAATTGATTATATGTCATTGTTAAAAGAAAATCAAATAGGCTGTTTAACGGCGATATACGATCAACAAATATTAGGTAAATGCTATATGCCATTAATTCGGAAAAGGCAAGATTATGGTCTTTGGCTTTCAGTTTTGAAAAAAACACCTTTTGCATATAAAGTGCCTGGTGTATTGGCAGTGTACCGAATTCGTAATCAATCTGTTTCAAGCAGTAAAATTAATTTGTTGAAATTTAATTATAGGTTATTTAGGGAATTTGAAAAACTATCGGTTTTCAAATCTGTTTACTATTTGAGCTGGAATGTATATAGAAAAATATTTAAATAATTAGTAAAATGAACATATTGATCATTGGTGGAAGTGGATTTATTGGAACAAGGTTAGTTGCAGATCTTTTAAAAGATCAAAACAATAAAATAAAAATATTTGATAAAGTAGTTACTGATATACATGAAAGTTTTACTATACAAGGGGATGTTAGGAACAAAAATCAGCTGATCAATGTTTGTAAAGGTATTGATGTCATTTATAATTTAGCCGCGGAGCATGCCGATAATGTAACACCACAGAGCTTATATGCAGATGTTAATATAGATGGAGCCCAAAACATTGTCCATGCAGCAAAAGTCAATGGCATAAGATCCATTGTATTTACAAGCAGTGTCGCGATTTATGGACTTAACCGTGGGACACCTAATGAGGAAATGGAGGCCAGGCCATTTAATGAATATGGACGCACTAAATATGAAGCCGAAAAAATATTCCTGGATTGGGCTAAAAATCATGAAGATAATTCTTTAACCATTCTAAGACCAGCTGTAGTATTCGGTGAATATAACCGAGGAAATGTTTTCAATCTTTTACAGCAGGTAGCTAGTCGTAAATTTTTAATGGTGGGTTCCGGAAAAAATTATAAATCAATGGGCTATGTAGGCAATATTTCGGCATTTTTGTCAAGTAAATCTTGCGCAAAAAAAGGGATTGAAATTTTTAATTTTGCGGATAAGCCAGACCTTAATTCGGCCCAGATTGTTCAAATTGTTAAAGATGAAATGAACATAACCAAGGATTTTATCTCAATACCTTATTTTATGGGACTTCTTGCGGGTTACGCATTTGATCTGTTAGCTTTTATCACTGGAAAAAAGTTTCCAGTAAGTTCGGTTCGAATTAAAAAATTCTGTGCAGAAACAACTGTTAATACAGACAGACTTTCGGAGAGTGGCTTTATTTCACCATTCTCAACCGAAGAAGGCCTAAGGAAAATGATTAGCCATGAGTTTAAATAGGCTTATTTTAGCGGCCATTAATGATCTTATGTTAATTAAAAATTGTTTTTATAATTGTGATATAAATATGCCGGAATGAATATGTTTAAGGAAATATTAGCTCGTAGTTAAAGTTGGCATAATAGATGGCGAAAGATAGAAAAGTAGTCAAAATATGTACATTTGCAACAAAACTACTTTAGAGCATAATTGAATTTGAATATTAAAGATGAAAGAAGCCCCCTTTAGTCTGGATTTTGATGATG
>CAYXXW010000458.1:0-2396 GCA_964469115.1 uncultured Melioribacteraceae bacterium | reverse complement strand
GAAGTGTTAAAGCTTGGGCTGAGAGATGTTTCACTCATTTGTAAAAAGGCTAAATTGGTTAATTACAATGAGTTATGGAGTGCGGGGGGATTTATTAAAAGATAAGTGGTTGTTGTATAAGGAGTTGGGATTTTTGCTTGATTCTCATTCTAAATATTAGTATTTTCAATTCAGACTGAATGTCCGAATATCTTTTGGCTTTGGTTGAATAGTTCTTTTTGCTACTTTCTTTCCACTCAATAATTTAGAGGCGTCTGATATGAATAAAAAATCCTATAAATATATATATTCTTCAATCTTCTTCATTATTCTCATAAATACTAATTTATTATCCCAAACTGATTTTGAAGTTACTATTGATTTGGTCCAATCAGAAGTTAGTTCTCCCCAAGAGGGATTTGTTGAAGCTTTATTTACAATTTCTTTTATACCCGGAGCAGAAAATACATTTTTAAGTGTGGGGGCTCAAGATAATTCAACATTTTTGTTTGATATAATTATCTCCAACTTGTTATTGCCCGGAAATGAATATGTTGGAACAGAAAGGCATGAAATCTCTCAAAGATTTAACATGTTTCCTCTAGTGCAGAATAACAATCCTCCAACAATGCTAACTTGCTATATTCACATATTAAATGGAACTGGTTTTTATCCTTTTGATCCAAGTACTTTTAAGGATACAAAAGAAGTTATCGTAACCGAAATAGTAGATAATGCGGTTGGCGTAAAAGTAGAAGAAATTTCTGTAGAAATACTCCCTGTATCTCCAGCAGAACATATAGTTGATGATCCGTTGGTATTTTTGCGAGATAGAAGTAAAGCCTCAATTAATATAGACCTAGCGAACGAGACAAATGGAATAAGTTCATCATATGCGGGGGATTTAAACGCATGTGTTCCAACAGCAACAGCAAATAGCATGCATTGGTTAAATAAAGCATATAATGATCTAACTTTACCAGAAAGTTTAACACCTAGAAAAACGTTAGAGGAATTAAGTAAGTTTATGAAAAGACCAGATGGCGAAGGAACAACCGATGAACAAATGATTACTGGAAAGTTAGATTTTATCGAACATTATGAATTACCAGTGGAGGTTAAGTTTCAATCTGAATTTGTTGATGGTAACCTAGCCAGTACTTCTGGAAACTCAATAGCAAGAAACTTCAACGCGGAAAATAAAAAGCCAACATGGGAATTCTTCAGAAAAATGATGATGGATGGGGAAGATGTGGAAATTAATTATAAGTGGTATGAGCCAGATGATAATTCGTGGCCAGCTCATTCTGTAAATGTAACTGGTTTTGCAGAATATAAAAATGGTAAGAAGAAAATTCAAATTGAACATGATATGGATCAGAAAAAAAGTGGTGGAATGGTAAGAGAAATTCTTGATATAACTGTTGAGCCAAATTTTCCGATGAGATTTACAAGAGATGGACAAAGACCAAGATATATTCGTACAGTTGTTGCCGAGAGCCCAATTATAGAAGAAGGGCGAGAAACAGCCGCGTGGTTAAACGAAATTTTTGGTAATAACAATAACTTAAATAAAACTGTAGTAGTTCAGAGTATTGGTGTTGAGGTTGCGTTAAACGAAAATGTAACTGATTTAGAAAAGTATTCTGTTCTTGTTTATAATGGAGAAACGGGGTTAGTAGATTCATTGATAACTTTAGACAATTTTATATCCGGCAGTTCTTCAATGGGTTTAATGTTTTATTCATACACTCTAAATTTAGAAGAAACTTCAAATAATCATTTTGGGATTGCTATCTCATATTCTGGATCAATTATTGAAAATCAATTTATTAGTGTTGGTGGAGAATTTAGAGGATTAGATGGAGATGCAACTCAAATGACTACCACTGATATTGGAAGTATAAGTGAGGGACAAGGATTATCTCTTTCAGGTTCTGGCGTAAGTTATTCTGCTTATTACTGGATGATAAGTAATAACTTTACAGCTGGTGAAGTTAATACAAACCAAAACTACACTAACTCTCTTCCTTCTTTGCCCCAACTCATTGAGCCGGTAAACGGAAATGAAGAAAGTATAACTAATCTGGATTTTGTGTGGAGTACTTCGGAATTTGCAAACACCTATACACTAGAGGTTGCAACAGATAGTAGTTTTGCGAATATTGTTTACATGGAAACAACAATTTTAGATACTAACCAGATGATTGAAAACTTAATAGCGTCTCAAGTTTATTACTGGCGGGTAAAATCAGAAAATGGAAATGGATTCAGTGAATATTCGGAAATTTGGAGTTTTACAATTACAATTACAGGTGTTGATTTAGAAATACTAGCACCAACTGAGTTTTCACTTTCTCAAAACTATCCAAATCCATTTAACCCAAGTACTTTAATCAAATACTCAATACCAAGTG
>CAYXXW010000457.1:0-2399 GCA_964469115.1 uncultured Melioribacteraceae bacterium | reverse complement strand
AAAATGCCTTCCCTTGATCTATTACATTGTTCATTGCTCTCACGGTTTCCTCAATCGGAGTATCTAAATCTGCTCGATGACAAAATATCAGATCTACATAATTAGTTTGTAATCTTCTTAATGCCGCATCCGTTCCTTCAATAATATGTTTTCTTGAAAGACCTCTATCATTTGGACCTCTTCCGCCCCAATAAATTTTAGTGGATAAAACTAAATCTGATCTCTTCCATCCGGCTTTTTTAATAATTTTTCCCATCATAATTTCAGCTTCACCTGCAGAATATGCCTCTGCATTGTCAAAAAAGTTGACACCAGCATCAAAGGCTTCCACCATACATTTATAAGCTATATCATCACCAATCTGATCATTAAATGTTACCCAAGCACCATAACTTAATGCTGATACTTTTAACCCAGAATTTCCTAAATATCGATACTCCATATTGTCTCCTATCATTTATAATTAACTTCACTAATTTAATAAAATTGTTATTTGATTGAGAAAACATTCTTGATAATTAACGAATTTGTTTCTTTTTAAAAAAATTAATTCTATTTTGAAAACAACATTTTCACTAATCTTTCTACTTTTATGGAACACTTTCAGTTTTGGTCAGTTTTACCTCCTTTATTAGCAATTGTATTAGCAATTAAAACCCGCCAAGTTTTTGTCTCATTACTATTTGGAATTTGGCTTGGCTGGATAATTCTAAGCGGTGGTAATCCCTTAAATGGAACATTAGCAACAATTCAAGCACTTGTTGATGTATTTAAAGATCCAGGTAATACTAAAACGATAATGTTCAGTTCACTTGTCGGAGCATTAATTGCTTTTATTCAAAGATCTGGCGGAGTTGATGGATTTATTAATTTTGTAAATGTTAGATTAGATAAAGTTAAAAGTAAAGATCCGAATAGTAAAAAAAAGATTATTCAATCTCTTGCATGGATTACAGGTGTCTCAATATTTGTTGAATCAAGTATAAATGTTTTAACAGTAGGATCAATATTCCGTCCATTATTTGATAAATTAAAAATCCCAAGAGAAAAATTAGCATACATTGCCGATTCAATTTCTGCTCCTACTTGTATATTAATTCCGCTAAATGCTTGGGGAGCTTATATAATGGGATTGATTGCAGCTCAAGGATTTGAGAATCCATTGGGTGTTCTAATAGCTGCTTTCCCTTTTAACTTCTATCCGATGTTAGCTCTTTTAATGGTTCTTATAATCATATTTACTCAAAAAGATTTTGGACCAATGAAGGAAGCAGAAAGACGAGCTAGAGAAGAAGGGAAATTATTAAACGATGGCGCTACCCCAATGATTTCATCAGACATCATAGCTCTGGAGACTAAAGAGGGAGTTGAACCAAAAGCTTACAATATGATTCTTCCAATTTTTACTATGGTTATCATGATGCCCCTTATGCTTGTATTTACGGGCTGGGATCAAGTTGAAGATATTGGTCAGTATGAATGGTACAAACAGATATTTTTTGCTCTAGGCAAGGGCTCAGGATCTTCTTCGGTGCTTTATTCTGTACTAACAGCAATAACAGTTGGAATAGTTTTATACACTTCGAAGAAAGTCTTCACATTCAAAGAAACTATTGATCTAATATTCAAAGGAATCAGCGGACTTATCCCACTTGCACTTTTAATGATGCTTGCTTTTGCAATTGGAACAGTCTGTAAGGAATTGGGAACCGGAATCTACATTGCAGAAATTACAAAAGGCTGGCTCTCCCCTTCTTTTGTTCCATTTACTATTTTTATTGTTGCCTGTGTAATTGCATTTTCAACCGGGACTTCCTGGGGAACATTCGCAATTATGATAGCAATTGGGGTTCCGATGGCACAAACCTTAGACGCCAATTTATATCTTACAATTGCTGCAGCTTTAGGCGGCGGTGTTTTTGGTGATCATTGCTCACCGATTTCCGATACAACAATAATTTCCTCAATGGCATCAGCATGTGATCATATTGATCATGTTAAAACACAATTGCCATATGCAATGACAGCTGGAAGTATTACTGCTGTAATATATTTGGTATTGGGAATTATTATGTAATAAATTTTTGTAGATTATACAATTATTTTACTGAAGTTGCACAAATTAGTAATTTGTCATATTAAGCATTTCATCAAACTCAAGATAAACTTCGCGAAATATCTCAATATAATTTAAAATCACAATATTGAGATTCTTTACTCCGCCTGCCTGACGGCAGTCAGGTTCAGAATGACAGTTTTATACAAATTCAATTATTTTAGCAAAACTAATTTTATTGTTTTTATCTGATCACTTGTTGATATCCGAGAGAAATATATCCCAGAGGGCAAATTGCCGGCCTCAAATTTTAATTTATGTTTTCCCGTAGAATAGTTCTTTT
>CAYXXW010000456.1:0-2403 GCA_964469115.1 uncultured Melioribacteraceae bacterium | reverse complement strand
TCTGATTTCACATCTGTTTTGAATTGAGCTTTTTGTTCTACGGTTATAAACTTCGGTCTAATTGTTGAATCATCAATTACAGTTTTAAAGTAATCTTGTATCAACTTTGGCTGATCTTGAATTTCACTATAAGTGAATAATTCCTTTTCTGAAAAATCAATTGAATCTCTGAGATCACTTACTGTATTATTTATACTCAACTTTGTAAATGCCGAGCCGCCCCAGAAAAGAAAAAGAAATACTAAAAAAAGAAGCAAAAATATTGTTATTAAAAATTTTCTCATGGCAGATTAAATACGAATAATTTTTCTAACGGGTCTGAAATAAGGTATAACACTGAGTCCTTTGAATTAACTGCAATGCCCTCTATTTGCTCAATATTCACTTTATACTTTTCTTGATAAGTACCGTGTAAAGTACATAAATAAATTGATTCATCTTCATCACTGACTATCCATAATTTGCCTTCTGATTCTTCGTAATCAATTCCGGAAAAGTCCCTAGCATAATTTAATTTATGCTTGTCCAGAATATTTCCGGAAATATCTAAATGAAAAAGGAGTCCGGAATTTTTCTCATTTAAAACAAACAAGCTTCTATCTTTGGGATTAAAAGTAATTCCTTCCAATCCCTTATTAGGTTTCCCCGGAATGTCTATTGAAAATCTATCTATCTCATTTCCTTTCTTATCTATAAACACAACTTCTCTAGCCCTTTCAAGAATCACAGCAAAGATTGAATCATCAATAATAGTAACTCCTTCAAGATCAAATCCATTTACTATTATGCTATCTAAAATTTTCCCTTCTAGATCAAAATTATAAATAGTGCTATTCTCATCACTAACAGTCCACAGCGTATTCGTATTATCATCATAATAGAGTCCGGATGGTTCCGGAACCTTTATATCAATTATTTCAATGGGTGTTAGACTGCTGGTGACCGATGCTGCAGTATTATTGAATAGGTTACAATAGATGATTACTGCGATTAAGATTATTATAAGTACTATTAAAACTGATTTTTTCATTTTATGTTTATTTCATTGAAGTTATGAAAATAATTAAATTTGTAACATTAATCCAAATATCATGTTTTGGAAATAGCATAAAATCACAATATTGGGATTCTTCACTTCGTTCAGAATGACAAATATTCTTGTAACTTAGGTTTCTAATTTAATGCGTTGAAAAATTGTGTTAATTTCTCCTTATCCAGTTTACCGTTGGTTCTAACTCCTGAACATACATCAACGGAATAAGGCTTAACGGTTTTCACTGCTTCAGCAACATTTATAGAATTTAATCCGCCAGCTAAATATATTGGAATATTGACTGATTCCACAATTCTTTTGCTTATTGACCAATCATGAATTCTACCTGTTCCTCCTAGTTCCTTGATCTTCAATTTATCATTGCCTGAATCTAATAGAATTGCATCAACTTCATGTTCAATTGCTTTAGCTTCTTTAATGCTTTCATCATTATTAACGTGTAATACTTGGACAATTTTAATATTGGGTAATACTAGTTTAATGTCAGTATAATTGCCATCAATAAGTTTGTCAACAATTTGAACAGTATTTGTTTTGTACGTCTTCAACTGTTCAATTATTGAATTAGAATCTTGTTTTGATGTAAGTAAAAATGTATCAACTTTTGATGAAACATAATTAGAAATTTCAACGATTGATGCTGTACCAATAACACCAGGACCGCTTGGCATCTCTGAGACCAATCCAATTGCTGATGCTCCAAGCGAGATAGCTAATTTGGCTTCTTCAATTGTTTTTATGCAGCATACTTTAACTTTTACATTATTCATCAACAGGTAAAATAGATAAATGGTTTAAAAAATAAAAGTCCGGTACCGCCATAGTGACGGACCGGACTTTCAAAAACAGATTATGACTAAATATTATTTCAATAAAGTCATTTTCTTTGAAGCGTAGAATTTACCGGCATTTAAAGTATAAACATAAACACCACTTGATAATTTTGATGCATCAAAGTTTACATTGTATACACCAGCTGACATTGTTTCATTCAACAATGTGGCAACTTCTTGACCTAGCATATTGTATACTTTCAATGTTACATCTTCTTGATTATTCAATTGGAATCTGATTTGAGTTGTTGGGTTAAATGGATTAGGATAGTTTTGTGTTAATTCATATCCTGTAGGTAATTGATTTACTTTTTCTACTCCAACCGCTATATCTACCAAATCATGGTCTCCCATTGAACCAAATACATTCTCTACCTTGGCTGCTTCCAAATCTGCTGCCAATGTAATAAAGTGATCTGCTCCAACGCCATTCTCATTATCATTGCCGCCTTGATTATTGGCTGCATCAGCATAGTTAATTCCATATTTATACTGAATTCTAAAGCTGGTATATTG
>CAYXXW010000455.1:0-2405 GCA_964469115.1 uncultured Melioribacteraceae bacterium | reverse complement strand
TCCCAAGCATTAAAAGCACTCCGTGAAGAAAATATTGAAACAGTCTTAATTAATCCAAATATTGCAACAGTTCAAACATCTGAGAATATTGCAGATAAAGTTTATTTTCTCCCTGTCACACCATACTTTGTTGAAAAAGTAATTGCTAAAGAAAAACCGGAGGGAGTTCTACTTTCATTCGGCGGGCAAACAGCACTCAATTGCGGTATTGAATTATTTAAAGAAAATATTTTTGAAAAGTATAATGTAAAAGTTTTGGGCACTCCAATTCAGGCTATAATGGAAACGGAAGACAGAGAACTTTTTGCGAATATGTTGAATAAAATCAAAATCGAAACTCCTAAAAGTATTGCAGTTACTTCTATAGAAGATGCACTTGAAGCTGCAGATAAATTGAGTTATCCAATAATTGTGAGAGCGGCTTATACTCTGGGTGGACAAGGAAGCGGCTTTTGTGTAAACTCAGATGAACTTGAGTCACTTTCTTCAAAAGCATTATCTTATTCTGATCAAATTTTAATTGAAGAATCTCTAAAAGGTTGGAAAGAAGTTGAGTATGAAGTTGTACGTGATTGTTACAATAACTGTATTACAGTATGCAACATGGAAAACTTTGACCCTCTTGGAATTCATACAGGTGAAAGTATTGTAGTTGCTCCATCTCAAACGCTTACCAATACAGAATATCACAAACTTCGTGAAATTGCAATAAAACTGATCCAACATATTGGAATAATTGGGGAGTGCAATGTTCAATATGCTTTAGACCCACATTCAGAAGATTACAGAGTAATTGAAGTAAATGCCCGACTTTCCCGCTCAAGTGCTCTGGCATCTAAAGCAACAGGCTATCCGCTTGCATTTGTAGCTGCCAAATTAGGTTTAGGGTATGGACTTTTTGAATTAAAAAATTCTGTTACAAAAACTACATCAGCTTTTTTTGAACCGGCCTTAGATTATATAGTCTGCAAAATTCCAAGATGGGACTTGAACAAATTCAACGGCGTTTCCAATCAAATTGGAAGCAGTATGAAAAGTGTTGGTGAAGTAATGGCAATAGGCAAAACCTTTGAAGAAGCAATACAAAAAGGTTTGAGAATGATTGGTCAAGGAATGCATGGGTTTGTCGGCAATAAAGATATTCCCACCACTGATATTAAAGATATGCTTGTCAATCCGACAGACATGAGAATTTTTATAATTGCACAAGCTTTTAAAGAAGGTTTATCCGTCGATGAAATTTATGAACATTCGAAAATCGACAAATGGTTTTTAGTTAAGTTAAAAAATATTTACAATCATAAAAATGAGCTGCAGAAATTTAATTCATTGGAAGAATTACCGTTACAGCTTTTAGTTACTGCCAAGAAATTAGGTTTTTCAGATTTTCAAATTGCGAGATTCATATTTAAAAGTAAATCTGAATTAATTGATAAAGACTTGTTAAAAGTTAGAGAATTTAGAAAAGGGAAGGGAATTGTCCCGGTTGTTAAGCAAATCGATACATTGGCTGCAGAGTATCCCGCTCATACAAATTATCTTTACTTAACTTACAGCGGAATTGAGCACGATATAAATTTTGAAAATGACGGTAAATCGGTTGTAGTGTTGGGCTCCGGAGCTTATAGAATTGGGAGCAGTGTTGAGTTTGATTGGTGCGGAGTGAATGCACTTAATACAATCAAAAAAGAAAATTATCGTTCTGTGATGATCAATTACAATCCAGAAACCGTAAGCACGGATTATGATGTCTGTGATAGACTCTATTTTGATGAGTTAACTTTTGAAAGAGTTCTTGATATAGTTGAGTTTGAAAATCCTAAAGGGGTTATTGTCTCAACAGGCGGACAAATCCCAAACAATTTAGCAATGCGGCTCCATAATTCTTCGGTTAATATTTTGGGAACTTCTCCGGAATCAATTGATAGGGCTGAGAATAGACATAAGTTTTCTCAAATGCTGGATGATCTTAAAATTGATCAGCCCAGATGGAAAGAACTAACCAGCATTGAAGAAATGAAAAATTTTATTGATGAAGTCGGTTATCCAATTTTAGTGAGGCCTTCTTATGTGCTTTCCGGAGCAGCGATGAATGTTGTCTCAAACGAAAACGAGTTAGACCATTTTCTTCAATTAGCTGTTGATGTGTCAAAGCAGCATCCGGTGGTAGTCTCTGAATTTATTGAAAATGCTAAAGAAATAGAGATTGATGCAGTTGCAGATAAGGGAGAAGTAATTCTTTATGCAATTAACGAGCATATTGAATTTGCCGGTGTTCACTCAGGTGATGCAACAATGGTTTTCCCTCCGCAGAAAATTTATTTTGAAACTGTACGAAGAATAAAAGCAATCTCCAGAAAAATTGCTGCAGAACTCAATATTTCCGGACCATATAATATTCAATT
>CAYXXW010000454.1:0-2418 GCA_964469115.1 uncultured Melioribacteraceae bacterium | reverse complement strand
GACCTTCTGGGCCACAACCAGACGCTCTAACCAACTGAGCTACGCCCACCATTTACAAAAATTACAAAAAACAAAATTCAAATAACGCTAATTTAATTTGATAAAACGTGTAATTTATTTTGTACGCCCGAGTGGACTCGAACCACTAACCTACAGCTTAGAAGGCTGTTGCTCTATCCAATTGAGCTACGGGCGCATCCCGTAAACTAAGCTAAATTCGTTTGATTGTCGGGGCGGCAGGATTCGAACCTGCGACCTCCTGCTCCCAAAGCAGGCGCGCTAACCGGACTACGCTACGCCCCGATTATTGCCCATTCGGGATCTAGTTTTTATCTTCAATATGTAAAGAGCAATTCAAAAAATTCAAGATGTAAAGTTAATTTTTTCCCCTGATAATGTCAATTCCTTAAAATATTTTTTTTCGTTAATATTTATATTTATATCTTGAACTATAGGAATTTATTTTCTGTTTTAGACTAAACTATTAAATAATAATTTTTGCTCTAAATCTTAATTTTTACTTGTTGATTAAAATTATACAATGAATTATATCAAATGAAATTCTCTTTTATAATAGCTAAAAGGTACATTAGAACAAATAAGGGATCAAAGTTTTTATCTTTAATCTCAGTTATCACAATTGGTGGTATTGCTATCGGGGTTGCAGTTCTTATTATGGCTCTTTCCATTTTGGGTGGATTTGAAAAAAGTATTGGCGACAACATTATTAAATTTAATGCTCACATTAATATTAGCGGTTTCAGCAATAGAAATTTACTTGATCATGATTTAGTTGAAGAAAAACTAAAAAACAATCTGGCTGGACTCTACTCTGATTTTTCATCATACATTTCCAAAAAAGTAATCGTTTCAAAAAATGATATTGCTGAAGGGATTATCTTAACCGGAATAGATTCCAATTTTGCTAAAATTTCACTGAACAGAATTATTCGAAATGGAAAAGTAGATTTTAAGGATAATGAATTTGGGATTATCGTCGGGCAAAAATTAGCCGATAGATTTAATGTTAAAATTGGTGATAAACTTACTGCTTTTGCATTGAATAATGATCAACCTCCTTCTCTTTCAAATATTCCAGTAGTTGAACAGTTCACAGTATCCGCGATTTATGAAAGCGGAATGGCAGAATATGATGATGTTTATGCTTACATAGATTTTAATGCCGCTAATAATTTTTTCGAATTTGAAAATGAGGTAACCGGCTATAACATTAATCTGAAAGATATTTCCAAAATAGATAGCGTAAAAAAGGAATTAAGTCAAATATTATCATACCCTTTTTATGTTAAAAGTTACAGAGACATAAATAGACACATTTTTACCTGGCTAGAACTGCAGCAGAAGCCAATCCCAATCGTATTAGGACTTATCATCATTGTTGCAATACTAAATATTGTTGGTGCAGTTTTAATGCTCATTGTTCAAAAGACAAGTGCGATTGGTATTTTAAGATCAATCGGGGCAAACAGTAAGCAGATTATTTTAATATTTATTTTTCAAGCACTTGCTCTTGCGATAATAGGAATTGCAATTGGAAATTTTCTGGCAGTGACATTGAGCTGGATTCAAAACACCTACAAGATTATTTCACTTCCTGCACAGATCTATTATTTATCAAGCGTGCCAATTTCGGTAAATATTGACACATATTTTCTTGTCTCTATTTTAGCATTTATACTTTCACTTTTGGCTTCGTTAATTCCAAGCATTATTGCTTCAAGAATTCAGCCGATAACTGCAATTAAATTTAACTGATATGTTTGAATATTTTATAGCTAGAAGATACTTAAGATCTAAACATCGACTGAATTTTATTTCAATAATTTCAGTGCTCTCCATAATTGGTGTAACTATTGGTGTTGCAGCACTTGTAATTGTGCTCGCTGTTTTTAATGGATTCGGTTCACTCGTTACTACTATGCTTATTAATTTTGATCCTCATGTTAGAATCAGTTCTGAAAATATTAAAGATAATAATTTTCAAGCTATAGAAGATTATTTGGGCGGATCAGATCTAGTGAAATCTTATTCAAGCTACGCCGAAGGGAAAGTAATACTAATAAATAAAAAGTCAATGGAGATACTCAATCTAAAAGGTATTCCACTCAATAGTGAAGAAAGCTCAGAGCGAATTGAATCAATAATCATCTTTGGCGAATACGATCTCGAACCAGAAGAGAATATTGATAAAATTATTTTAAGTATTCCAATTGCCCTCCGTCTTTCTGTGAAAGTTGGAGATACTCTATTCGCTACATCTGCAGGCCAGATTAAAAATACAATTACCAGAATGACAATGCCGCAGACTAAGAGATTAATCGTAAGCGGTATCTATAAAATAAGTAATAAGGAATATGCTTTAGAATATACTTTTACTTCATTGTCAGCAGCACAAAA
>CAYXXW010000453.1:0-2419 GCA_964469115.1 uncultured Melioribacteraceae bacterium | reverse complement strand
AAATTCCGGTCATTGGGTAATAGAGTGCAGAAAAATCATGAGGAATATGAGGTGAAGTTAAAATCCATTCAAGACCGCAATCTCTCCAGATCATATTTCTTTCCCAATTTTCTATCGGCACAACCGTGAGCGTTAATTGATTTGAAATCTCTAACATATTTTCTTTTAACAGCAGGTTTGCCAGTTCGCCGCAAGTCAAGCCGTAAACGTATGGTATCGGAAATTGGCTAATAAAAGAAACAAATCCATCTTCGACAAGATTGCCTTCAATTTTTTCTCCGCCCAATGGATTTGGTCTATCAAGAACAATAAATTCAATGTTATTCGCAGAAGCGGCTTCCATTGCAAGTCCCATTGTACTGATGAATGTATAACTTCTAACACCGATATCTTGAATGTTATAAACCAGTACATCAATTCCTTTTAGCATTTCGTCACTTGGTTTTCTTGTCTTTCCATAAAGGGAATACACGGGAATATTAGTTTTGGGATCTGTATAAAATTTAACATATTTTCCGGCTTCAACATCGCCGCGTACACCATGCTCGGGACCGAATAGTGCAACAAGTTCAACATTTGGTGCTTCATGAAGAATATCTATTGTGGATTTAAGATTATTGTTTACACCAGTTTGGTTTGTTATTAACCCGACTCTTTTATTAGCAAGTATATCAAAATCTCTTTTTTCTAAAACATCAATTCCAAGATTGACTTTCCTTACTTCAGCTTGTTGTTTGATGATTTTCAAAATTGTATCACGCACAACTTCTTTCTCATAATTTTCTTGTTTATCAATTTTGGCTGAGCAACCAATTAAGGTTGAAATTGCTAATAGAATAAAAAAATTGAGCGATACTTTCATATAACTTCTCCATTCTTGATTGTAGAAATACACAAGTTATTACCAAAATTATAAAGTAAATCATTGTAATTATCTGTATCAAAGATTGCAAAATCAGCTGCCTTGCCAACTTCAATACTTCCAATGTTTTTAGAAAGATTTAATGCTTTTGCAGAATTTATTGTATAAGCAGAAATTATTTCTTCAATGTTCATTTTCATATGAAAAGCTGCTAATCCCCAGATTAAACTTATATTGTTAATATGCGAAGAACCCGGATTAAAATCAGTAGCTAAAGCAACAATTGCATTATTCTCAATTAATTTTCTTGCAGGTGCATAATTATACTGAAGTGAAAAAGAAACTCCTGGTAAAAGAACTGCAACTGTTTCTGAATCTGCAAATTTTTCTGTCCCGCTTTCATCTAATACTTCTAAGTGATCAACACTTTTTGCCTTCATCTCTAATGCTAAATCTAACCCACCGATTGAATTAAACTGGTCGGTATGAAGCTTCAAATTGAGTTTATTTTTTTCTGCCGCCAAAAATATTTTTTCAATTTGAGTTGTTGAGAAAGCCGTTATTTCACAAAAGCCGTCGCATGATTCAGCAAGTTTTTTATCAGCTATAAATGGGATCATTCCATTAACAATAATATCTACATATTGATCTTTATCATTTAGGTATTCCGGAGGAAATGTGTGTGCCCCAAGGAATGTTGGGATAATATCAATTTTGTAAATAGAATTAAGCTTATTTATTACTTCTAGTAATTTTATCTCATCATAAAAGCTTAAACCGTAGCCGCTTTTAATCTCAAGAGTTGTAACTCCCTGCTTAATGAAATTTTCAATTTTAGGTTTCGAAACATTTAGTAAATCCTCAAAGCTCGATTCTCTAACAGCCTTAACAGTAGAGTTAATTCCACCTCCCGACTTTGCAATTTCTTCATAGGTCTTTCCATTTAATCGCATGTTAAATTCATCTGATCTTGATCCAGCAAAAACAGAATGAGTATGGCATTCAACTAAACCGGGGAGAATTGTCTTACCTGTCAAATCAATTTTTTCATCAACCCTTATTTTTTTTATTTTATTATTTTCTACAATTCTCTCAATTATACCATCTGAAATTAAAATTGAATGATCTTTAAGAATTCCTATGTCACCTAAATTACTGCCTCTCTTAAAGTTCTTTTTGCTTGTATTAACTGTTATTATTTGAGAAGGATTAAATAGTAAGGTTTTCATGTGCATGCCATTATTGAGGGTAATTAAAAAAATCAATAAACTATGTAATATTAAATATTTTTGTCAAATAGTCAATTATTTTGTACCTTTACAGACTAAAAATTAAAGGAATTACTATGCCTCCATCAAGAAAGTATAAAATACTTTTTGTAACTTCAGAAGTTGTACCTTTCGTAAAAACAGGCGCTCTTGGCGATGTTTCTAGTTCTTTACCTCAAAAATTGCAAGAACTAGGCCATCAAGTAAGAATAGTTGTTCCTAAATATGGTGCAATTGATGAGCGTAAGTATAAAATTCATGAAGTTGTTAGATTAAAAGATTTGACTAC
>CAYXXW010000452.1:0-2425 GCA_964469115.1 uncultured Melioribacteraceae bacterium | reverse complement strand
GCTGCTTTGATGGCTGAATAATTTTTTGCCAGGAATGTAAAATTACCTGGCAAAATAAAATAACAATATTTTATTATCGTGTTACTAGTGAAAATTCAATTCTTCCATCTGATGTCTCAAAGCTGTTCAATCTTCTTTCTGAACTAATGGGGGGATTATATATGCCATAATAGCCCTCAAAATCATCAGAATATTCAGACAAATTATTTGTAATATTACCTGTGATACGAAAATTTAGTTCACCAAATGCAGCTTCTAAAGGGATATTTGTGCCACTAGCAGATTTATTATGTGAGGTGACTGATGCTCCATCATTATAAGTTTGAGACCATTGGCAATCAAAGCTGTTAATTGAAGTTGGATTATTAATATCATTGAATACCAGATTTAGCTGATAGTTATAAACCCATCCATCAGGATGAATCCATTGAACACTACAGTTTACATAATTCCCATTTATGGCAATAACCTGAGGATCATTAAAATCAAGTTGAGAAATAGATGTTCCACTGTTATATGTCCATACTGAGTCTTTCACTCCTTCTTTACGTTTAGAAGTAAAAGTCCCTTCAGTCTGAATTCTAAAATCTATAAAATTAAACTCAATTGGATTTACAACACGAATTTTAAATTCATAATCTCTTTTGTTTGTATATGGAGAATTGTAATCATCATTATATAGTACTGCAATAATCTTATATCCATCATCTGTAAATTTTTTATAATCAAGTACATTTAAGCTATCCTTTCCACTTTCTAGCAACACACTAGAACTACTATTTACTTTGTAAAGCTGAAACTTCCAATCCTCGCAGGTAAATTCTAAAAATGCATTACCACTCATATCTTCGAATCGGTTATCAACTGTAAAAATTGTAGCTGAGATATCACTTAGCGATGATTTGAATATCTTTACTGAATCACTAGCAGCTTTGATCGTAAACTTTTGCTTTGTACCTGCGGTTGCTGAAAGTGTTGCGGGTTTAAAAATATTGCCCTTATAAAGATCAAATGTGAATAAGCTTTTAAGATATGAATGCCAGCTAAAACCAACATTAATTGGCAAAAGCTCGCTTATAGCTCTGAATGGGGCTTGACCGGCAGAAATATTATTATACACATCAACAATCTTACTATTTCCTTCGGTTTTTGTAAGATATTTAAGAAAACTAGACATCCCATATCCGTAATTTTGAGATTCATCTTTAGCATTTCCTGTTTTAGCTCCTTTTAGGATATCAACCACATTGTATTCAAAATTAGGAGAGACGTAACCTGAGCTACTACTGAAGAATTCTTCAGCCCAAACAGATGCAGCTTCATCAAGCCAATAATTTGGCATGGGGCTTCCAGCTTTTGACCATGCTGATCGGGGATCATAGAAACTTTGAACCAAGTGAAAAAATTCATGCCCAGCAGTAACTTTCATTTCTTCTGCTTCATCCATTTTATCAAAATTAAATCGCAAATATCCATAATTGTTACCCCAAATTGAGTTTGTTTGGTCTCCATAAATATCATTTTTTAAAACTTTAACAGTAACATTAACCGGCCATTTTGTTCTCCGACTGTAGCTAAAGCCCATACTTTCTATTTTAGAATATGCAGCCTCCAGATATTTAGCAAGATCATATGTTTGGGTTAAAACAGAAGATGGGAATGTAATTTTGAAATGTTCTTGGCTACTTACATAACTTACTAAGCCAGCAATTGCGCCAAAACTAATTGATAATTTACTCGCATTGTCAGAATTATTTGATGTAGTTTTCCCTATAGTTTCACTGTATAAAGGTGGTAAACTTCCAATTAAATAACCAGCAGAATCTTTAGCACTTATTAATTGATATGTAGTAGTTTTTTCATTCAAGCTTGTAATAAAATTATGTTCACCAATTGCGATGAATGTGCTATCAGTAAGATCCCCAGTATATTTTATTTTAATTTGAATTGGTTTTGAAAATTCTTGTGGTAGCCCATCCAATACAAAGAAATCAGATTTCGCATTCACTCCAAATAAATTGTCTTCTGTTGATTCCAAAATTTTTATTTCCTGACTTGTGCTGAATGCACCAGAAGGAATTATAATTTCAACTTCATCTGTTTTAAGTGATCCACCAGTGCTCGTAATTGTTTGGCTGGAAAGTGAGTTGATTTCGTCTTCTTTTGGATCAGTTGGTGAATCTTCTGAGCAAGACATCAACATTGCTATTATGAATACGACAAGCACATAAAGAAAATTTATGATAATTATCTTTTTCATATCAACTCCTATTTTAACAACATCATTTTTTTTGTTTGTATAACATTGCCAACAGTTATTTTATAATAGTAAACTCCACTTGCATATTTACTTCCATCAAATTGAACTTCATAAACTCCGGGTTGTTTCACTTCGTTGAATAATGTTGTTATTACGTTTCCAAGT
>CAYXXW010000451.1:0-2431 GCA_964469115.1 uncultured Melioribacteraceae bacterium | reverse complement strand
AAAGAAACTCAAAGAGGTCTTGCTTTTGCGGCTTTCTTAAAGCTATTAATTCCGTTAATTGTTGTAGTGACAGGACTAGTAGCATTTGTTTTGTACTCTCAACTGGAAGGAACTTCACTGATTGAAGGAACAAGAGAAGCCTTTACAAAAGCAAATTAATGAGTAAACTACGATAATGCCTATCCATGGTTAATAAGTACATTTATACCGACCGAAAATGAGGAATAAAAAGCTTTATAGAGGGATGAGCAATATAATTAAGATGAGTGATGATAGTTTAAACTAATAGGAAAAACGACAACCATTAAATGGTAAAAATAATATGAAAGAAAAATATGGAGAATAAAAGAAATTGAAAACAATCTTGAAAATCAGCCTTTGTCTTGTAATATTATCAGGATTTAATTTTCATAATACATTTGGACAAAATAGTGGAGATGATAGTTTACTTCTAGATCCAAATTCTATTATGCATTTAACCATGGACAATAGTGCGGGAATAAAAGCTGCCGCCCACAAATTGGAATCAGCAAAATATAATTTCAAATTGTTCGAAAGTGAGTATACGCAGTTCACCCCGTTAAAAGTTAATACAGAAGCTTATGGAAATAACAATGATGAGTACGTAAGTGAATCAACTATTGGACTACAAAAAGAATTTTTTGATGGCAGTTCTATAAGTGCGTTTGTTGGTAACAGAAATACATGGGGCGATGGATTAGCAAACTCGCAAAGTCAATTTTTAGCTACAGAAGTTCAGTTTCCACTATTTAGTTCAAACCGTAAACTAAACAGAATAATCAAAAGAACTTTTGAGGAAAACGAATTATACAGTGCTCAATTGGATTATGTAAATACAATTCGACGAACAATTAAAAATGCCCTTGAAATGTATTTCGACTATGTTCCAAGAGCAAAAACAATGAAGCGAATGAAAAAATTTAAAGAGGATCTCATCGATCTTAAAAATTCTGATGCCCTTCAAGTAAGATTAATTGAAAAAGAGCAACTGCAGGGCGAAATAAACACTTTGACTTCAAACATACAAGGGTGGGAGATAGATGTACAATCTTTACTAATTAATTTGGAAAGATGGTTGGGCATTGACAATTTTGATAAGTACGATATAAAAACTGTTAATCTTGAATTCGAAAAAGAAAATTATTTTGGAGAATATTATGTAATGGCCCCATTTGATGATATATTGGAAAAAGCTAACGATAACGATACTGACCTTAAAGTATTAGAGTTAATAAAAAGCAATGCCATTGAGAAAAAGCGTCTTGCAGAAGCAGGGGAATGGGACATATTTTTATCTCTTGGAGGCCAATATAATTTCCGAGATAAAGTAGACGTTATTGATCATGCTCCATATTACCAAGCAACTGTTGGCGTTGAAATAAAAAGATTCGATGCATCTATTCTGGGAAATACCATCCAAAAAGCTGAAGCTGATATCCAGGAAATAAGAACAACAATTCTTGATAGACGCATACAGATGTCTGCGGAAATTACACAGAAGAAAGCAACACTTCTAATTAATAAAGAGCAAGTATTAAGTTCACGCAAAAGTCTTGATTCTTGGCAACGTATTCATGAGTTGAAAAAGAAAAATTTTATAGAAGGATCTGAAACAGTTGATAATTATATCCAGTCACTCCGTTCCCTCATAGATACAATGGTTGAAAGTTTGCATTATGAGAATGAGTATATGGATGCCATTCGGGATTTCGATTATATCTGTGGTGAATATTTCCAATTCTTAGAAATTCAAGCTTATTAATATCTTTACTCATTCCTAAAATCTCTAAAAACAAAAATTGCCGGGTATAAATCTTAAGAGTCTAAAATATAAGTAACAGCTCTAATTTTAATGCTTGTATCTATTATGTGAGCATAATTATTCTTTCAACAAAACCAGAAGTATTATTAATGAAATTATTCTAAGTTAATTATTCATCCTTTAGCCGGAAAAACTTCGAGTGCTGGAAGTGGTTATACCACTTCAACAAGTGTAAATTTCACTCCTCCTTATGGTTGGGAAGATGCGGTCTTGATATTAGAATCATTTCATGGTAAGAGTGAATAAGCACCAAACCTCTTAAATAATTAGAAAGTCAATGGGAGAGTATAGTATTATTTAAATAACCAAAATTGTAGGAACAAATAAATGAAATATATTTTACTAAAATCCGAAAAAATAGGCGAGATCAAAGCAAAGCTTCAAACTGATATATCACCCAATACATGTAAAAAGTTTTGGGATACTCTTCCCTTAAAAGTCAATTTATCAACATGGGGAGATGAATTATACGGTACTATTCCGCTAGATCTCGATGCTGAAAACCCACGAGAAGAATTTGAAGTCGGGGATATTGCCTATTGGTTATTGTGCTAATTTTAAATATTATATGGATAAGAGCAAAATAGA
>CAYXXW010000450.1:0-2437 GCA_964469115.1 uncultured Melioribacteraceae bacterium | reverse complement strand
TTTTTTTAACCGATGAACCAAAATAACCATAAGCGCCATCTACGCCCACCGATAGAATTTCTTCAAAAGTATGATTATAATAATTCTCATCGAAGGCAAAAATATTAATTTCAGTTGTACCTGGTTTTAAATTTTGAAGTACTAATAGTGTGTCTTTTGAATACTTTGTATAATCTTTGCTATAGCTGTAATAAGAACTGTCTGGAAAGATCAATTCACCTTCTTGAAAAATTTTACATATATATCCGAATGCAGATTTACTTTGGGACCATTTAACAATAAAATCACCATTAATTGAAGTTTGCTGAATTATAGAGTTATTCTTTGGCTCTATAATATCAAAATCACCTGGTGTGGTTGTTGTTCCATAAATAATTTTATTATCAATTACTATCTCTAGAAAAAACTTTCTATTTGGAACTAATAATAATTCTTGATCATTAGTATAGTAAAATCCTTTTGAATAATTCATTTTTTTTGGAGCTTCTTTAATTACAAAATTATTGAAAGAAAAGGAATTTGTATTTATAGATATGCTAGCATTATTTACAAATAAATCTCGTAGTTCTATATAATTGCCTTCATTATTTCTATCTCTGTATTCAAATGTATTATAAATATAAAACTCTTGATTGGATTCATTTACAGTCAAATTAATTAGGACATTATGTTTATATTCAATTAGATTTGGAGAATTAGGACTATCACACCCAAGGAAAAGTATCGTTGTCAAAATAATTATTAAAAATTCTAATGGTTTTATTTTCATATTAAAACTCCACTCTTAGTCCAATTGTTGGGGTAACAAATGACGCTCTTTTTGTTTGTTTAGCATAGAAATCAAAATATACATTATCAACTGTCGGATTAGGGCTATTATAAATATTTAATACTTGTAAATACGGTTTTACATATAAAGAGCCCCAAATAAATGACCCATTAAATCCAACATCAAGTCTATGGTAAGATTCTGTTCTTTCAGCATTCTTTTTCCCATCAATTGGTAACCAATAAAAAATAACATCAAAATAGGTTTGATCTTCCAAATCCGGCTTGGGTTCACCTAAGTAAGCTCCAACTCTTTTAGTGTAAGGAGTGCCGCTTGCAAATGTCCAGTAGGAGGTAAAATGCCACGATTCCGATAAGTTAATGTTAAATAGAATTTTTACATTATGAGTTCTATCAGCTCTTACAGGATAATCATAATCATTGTTTGATTTTATAGATCTTGAAAACGAGTAGCTAAACCACCCACCAAAATTATCAAAATTTTTCTTTACTAAAATATCTATCCCTCTAGAATATCCATCCTCTAAACGATAAGGATTACTTGTCTGTGTGTAAGTAGAAGTTAGATTACTTCTTATATTGTAATAGCTACCTAATTCTAAATCAATTCCATTATAAATATTTGTAAAGTTCAAGTTAAAAGAAAAATTATCGGAATGTGCAATTTCATTCTTTTTTGTAGGGAAAAAATAAATTGAAAATGGATCTAGCAGTACTGAACTCTGGTCTTTAATAACCGACATATTTTGATAATATTTACCATAGTTCAGAGTTAATTCTACGTTATTCTTAACCTTATATTCAATATTTACTGATGGAGATATTAAGTTTTTATGTATTTTATCTAAATAACTTCCCCTTAAACCTAGGTTTACAGAAAGATCTTTACTAAACTGTATTTTATCTGAGACGAAATAATTATAAAAAGAAGATTTTGCTGTAGATGAATATGGATTAGGCGCAAAATCAAAAAAAGTATCTTCTAAATCAAAACCAAAATCAGATAATTCGCTTCTACCAATATTCCAATTATTCTTTAATTCAATATTTTTGTGCTCAATTCCGGCTTGGATATCATGTCCACTAGCTGAATGATTGAAAACAATAGTTCCTGTTAAATCATTTATCCTATTATTTATATTTAGCAGCGTACTAAAAGAAGATTGGAAAATACTCTCTCCTTTTCCATTCATGGTAGAAGAAGACAAATAAATTTGTGCATCAATTGAATTCTTTTCTCCATAAAAATGTGAATATTTAAAATTGAAAATTTTATTCCCCCAATTAGGCTGTTCACTAATTTTTGTATTGGAATAACTTCTTTCTTTATAAATTTTAAAAATATCTCTTGAGTAGAATCCGCTGACCGATAATAGATTTTGCTTATCAAACGGGTATATGAATTTTGCATAAGTATCGTAAAAATAGTAAGGAAAATCACCCTCAAAGACAAAAGCACCTATTAGATCCAAATAGGTTCTTCTTCCAGATAAAATCAATGACCCTTTCCCAATTGGAGCTTCAATATATCCCTTTGATGAAATTAATCCGATAGATGCAGAACCTTTTAGTTTTTCTCTACTTGCAGATTTTGTTTTAATATTTAATGCACCGGAGAGATAGCCACCATATTTAGTAGGATAGTTTG
>CAYXXW010000449.1:0-2441 GCA_964469115.1 uncultured Melioribacteraceae bacterium | reverse complement strand
ATGGCTGTGTCCTATGTATTTTACAAACGTCAGAATATTTTGATACCAATTATTGCGCATGGAATAATGAATTCATTGGCATTGGTATTAATCATAATAGAAGTCTTTAAATAAAGCAACAATGAGAATGGTTCTTCTCCACATACCTGGACAATTGTAGATAATGAAGAACTGGTTGAATGGTTTCTGGAAAAAATCTAAGGATAGATTAATAATAATTAAGTAAATGAATTGTTTCATGAAAAAACAAAAAAACTTAACGCTCTATTTTATTTTTACATACTTGTTATTCTGGGTCTTATTAGGAGCAGGGGGAGTTTTGATCTCAAAGGGAATACCTGAAATTTTTCAAAACATTATAATGATTGTCGTTTCGTGGACTCCGACTTTTGTAATCCTTCTGATGTTTAAAAGATTATATCCAGGTACCAGGCTTCGGGACTACTTTGCATCAAATTTTTTACTAAAAGCTAAACTCAGGGATTTCGCAGTACCATTTGTCCTGCAATTCGGAGTAATCTTAGCTGTTGTTTTGTGCTACCTGTCCATAAATGATATAACACTGAAATCATTGCCAATTATTAGTGCCGCAAGTATTCTTCCTGCCTTTATAATATCATTGACCAGTGGGGCAATGGGTGAAGAACTTGGGTGGAGGGGATATGCCCTGAAGGTCTATCAAAAAAAATACTCACCCCTTATATCATCCATCTTTGTCGGATTGATATGGGGATTCTGGCACCTGCCCTTATGGATCATCTCAGGCTACTCAGGTCTCGACCTGGTTCTATACTCTATGGCCTTTGTTGTTGCAATAATTTCCATGTCAGTAGTTATTACATACTTCTATAACAGATCTGGAAACATCCTAATTGCCATGTGGATGCACTTCCTGTTTAATTTTACTCTACAACTTGTGATCATTGATTTGCTTCAGTTAATAGTTTATTTTTCAATAGCTTATCTAATCCTGGCCATAGTATTAGTAGCGTCAAGAAAGCATGAACTATTAAAGAAAGCAGTCGCAATTTTGATAAAGGAATAAGAAGAGAGCTATGAAAAACAGATTAATGAACCAGGGGGCCCCACATAAAAAAGCTGAAAGATCCTGGGACAGGATGGCTAATAACAATGATAAGGAGGATAAGCATGATGAGCCTGTCCTTTTAAATGAAATTATAAAAACAATCCGGTTCAAAGATGTGGAAATAGAGTATCTGTTAACTGGAGAAAAGAATTCAGAAACTATTTTATTTGTTCATGGATTGGGGGCTAACCTTTCTCAGTTTGAACAACAACAACGCTACTTTAGTGAAAAGCATACAGTATTGTCGGTAAATTTAAGAGGACACGGTAATTCTATAATAGTCCATGATTACACCCCGGCAGAATTTGAGTTGTCGAAAATGAGTACTGACATTATTGAATTGTTAGACAGCTTGAATATTGAAAAAGTACACTTTGTTGGAAATTCAATGGGTGGAAATATTGGGTATGAAATTCTAAAATCTAAGCCAGAAATCTTAGAATCATTTACAACTTTTGGAACAACCGGACAATTAAGTACTCCAAAGTTTTCTTTGGGTATGATGAAATTCACATATAAACTATTGAGTCCTAAAGCTATTGGTAATTTATCAAAAACAGCAGGACAGACAACAAATTCCAGGGAGAAAATTATGGAGATGATGTCTCAGGTAAATAAATCAACGATACTTTCCATTATTCCCAATCTCGCCAACTTTGACTACATGGATGTCATTAAAACTTCGCAGATACAAAGCATGATAATAAAGGGCGAAAAGGATAAGGATATCAATAAAGCAATTAAAAATACAATCATTGAATTTGAGAGCAGAGGTGATTTTAAATTATATGAAATGAGTAAGGCAGGACATTTTGCGAATCTTGATAATTCGGATTTATTTAATAGAATTCTTGAGGCTTTTATTCTAAATTTAAATAGGGTTAATAATTGAAAGGGGTTCAGCCCGCTTTAATCAGAATTACTATTTATGAAAATACTAACTAAACTCGTACTTCTTTCTTTACTTATTTTATTTAATATGAACAACATACAAGCACAAACATCAGAGACAAAACTTGATCAAGTTGAATTAATGAAACAGTTTATAGGAAAATGGAAAGGTGAATTTGGCGACAACTCAATATTTATGAGTGAAAACAAACAGTTTGCAAACGGAATTATATCTAACAGCTATATTACTAAGGATGGCAAAATTATTGAGTCAGTTGTACAGCTTTTTGGATATGATAATAAAACCGACAAGTATATTATTGCAGAACTTAAAGAATCTTCTTCAGTCATTGAAATATGTTCAACTTGGTTTACATCAATAAATACAGGTGAGATTATTATTACCAACCCAAAAGATGCTCCTTTTAGATTTAAATTTAAATTCACAACTCCTGATATGATT
>CAYXXW010000448.1:0-2447 GCA_964469115.1 uncultured Melioribacteraceae bacterium | reverse complement strand
GCAAAGCTAACTCTAAATCAATTTAGAGAGGCATTAGCTAAAGATGTAACTATTGTTGATTCCAGAGATAAATTAGCTTTTGCCGGCGGTCATGTAAGAGGATCAATCAATATTCAAGATAATTCAGAGTTTTCAACTTGGTGCGGTTGGTTTTTGCAGTACGATGAACCTTTTGTTCTTATTGCCAATGAAGATAGAGTAAAAGAGTTAACAAAAGCTTTGGTAAGAATTGGAATGCAGAATTTTTACGGTTACGTTTCTGATCTTGATCGATGGGCAGATCAATGCCATGAACTTGAAACTCTTAATCAAGTAACAGTTAGTCAGCTACAAGATTTGCTTAACAAAAATGCCGACCAGATAGAAATAATTGATGTAAGAAGTTATCTTGATTATAATGAAGATAATATCCCAAATTCAAAAAATTTATTTGCTGGTAATCTCTTAGATAAAATTGATGAATTATCGAACGATAAAACCAATATTGTATATTGCCAATCAGGTAATAGATCCAGCATTGCAGCAAGTTCATTAATGAGTAACGGTATAAAAAATGTTATGAACTTAACTGGGGGTTTCACTGCTTGGGAAAAAGAGAATACTGAGATAGTTAGTTCTTAAGAAGTATAGCTCTACAAAAACTTGTAATTTAAATATTTGTCATTCCTTTATATGTTTGTCATGCCGGTTTAATTTTTTTGAAAACCGGCATCTTTATTTATTATTAACCTCTGATAATTAAAAAGTAATATACAGTCATTCCCACGGAAGTGGGAACCCAGCGGAAATTCAATAGATTCCCGCCCGTCTGCCGACAAAGGCAGGTTTTCACGGGAATGACAAATTTACTATTTCAGCAGTTTTATAAAAGTAATAAACCTCTCACACTATTGACTTTTAACCAAATAATACTATCTTAGATATTTATTAAATTATCTTTCTTGCAATTTCCTGAGGTTGCAATGCGGCAAATAATAGCAGTTACAATTTTACTTTTCATTTTATTCCCAAGTCTTGATTATTCTCAAACACATATATTCAAACCAAATGGTAAGCTTGTTAGATCCCCAAAAGAATTAATTACGGAGAGAAAAACATCCATTAAAAACCAAAAAGATATTGGGAAAGCCGAAGTTGTTAAAAATGAGAAACCCTTAAATATTTTGAGCGTAACTGATACATTGAATTATTATCGAGATGCTAATTTCATTACCAATTTTGGTTTTCATGGTCAAGATGTGATGATGCAATACTTTATAGCTCCGGTTGATATGATAATAAAAGGAATTGGATTTTCGTGTTCAGACGATAGCGGAGCTGTTAATGGGGCTGATATTTCTGTCAGGTTAATAAGACTCAATTGGAGTTGGCAAAAATTAGATTCAATAAATAATGAAATGTATCTTGGTTTTTATCCTTCAGCAGATAGTTTTAATAATACCGATTATTTTGGTGAAAATGCAATTGGTAAATGGCAAGATAGCACAAAAGGCGTTTATCCAATTCCTCCATGGGCAGATAATATAGATCCAACATTAAACACTTTTGAATATGATCTATGGAGTGATAGTGGAAAAGGAATTAATGTAACTCCAATCAAACAAGATAAAGCCGGTAATTATCAGTGGTTAGAAACAAATGCTTTTGGGTTTGAGCCGGAAATTTTAGCAGGTCAAGTATTTGCAATTGTAATTAAACATAATGGAATCACTTTAGACGAGGATAGAATTGGTTTTTGGTCAAGTGATGAACCGGGTTTATTTGGCTGGAAATATTATGAGAATGGAAAGGATGATTCAACATCACCCGGATGGTGGACAAGACAATATACTTGGGATTTTGCAGTTGCGGTTGATTTAGGTGAAGGACCAAGAATATTTATTGGCAATATTACTCAATTATCAACAACTATTTCAATAGAACCGAGAATTGTTGAGGCAACAATAACATCTGATAATCCCACTGGAGGACAAGCAGGAATTGAAACTGCGGAACTTTTTTATTCAACTGATGAAGGAATTACGTTCGATACTGTTCAAATGGTTAATCAAAATGATTTTATTTGGTCAGGTGTAATTCCTGGACAAATGCCTGGGGCTGAGGTTACATATAAGATTAAAGCGACCGAGGTTGGAGGATATTCATATGAGTCAATATCAATCACATACAGAATATTTGAATTATTAGCCAATGAGTTATTAATAATATTTAATGGAGGTAAAGAAGGAAGAGCGGAACAGTTAACACCTTATTATCTTCAAGATACTGGATTAAATTATGATCTTTGGGCATCTTACGGTCCGGTTGAGAAAGAGTTGATAAAACAATACTATGCAGTAATTGAAATCCATAGTGAAGATGGTCCCAAATTTGATAATAGAGAGGCACTTAGATCATTTGTGGAAGAGGGGAGTAATGGAATTAAGTTTGGTGTAATCGGACAAGAA
>CAYXXW010000447.1:0-2448 GCA_964469115.1 uncultured Melioribacteraceae bacterium | reverse complement strand
AGTATAACGGTCATCAGGATTCGACTGACTTTTAAATCTATTTACAATTGTCTCAATATCTGTCTTTGTCATTTATTATCAGTAGGCTTAAATTTGGGGCGGAAGTTTTCTCAATACCGCATAACCTATGTGAACACAATTTGCATTTATTTTTACTCCAGTCATATTATTGTCGGGGTGGTTTATCTTACCTAAAATTAAATAAAATATTAGGAACTGGTATCATCCCATCCAACATCCTCCCAATTTCATTGTCTTCAGCTAACAAAGTGCATTTCAAGCAGTAATTACCAGCAATATACTCCCCCAAATAATTGCATGATAATTATTAATGAGAATAAGTCAATAAAACCGTTGCTGACCTGCTCTGTAATCCGGGAATCAGATAACCGTCCGTTTATTTAGCTGTTATTTGTAAAATCTACGCAACCTTCTTAAATTGATGTCATCATATATTCAAAGTCTAAGTTATGAAAGCCGTATTAAGACTCACGCTGATTATTTGTTTTGCATTAACAGGTTGTGAAAAAGAAAATATCGATTTGTTAGTGGGGAAATGGAAATATGTAAAATTTCACAACATAAGTGGTGATTATGATATCGATATTCAAAACCAAAAAATAGAAGAATATACAAAAGATGGCATAAACATACGTTACGATTATCAGGGAGTTGAAATAAAAAGATGGGATTATCATGCTACAGATTCCATCATAACGATATACGGGGAGTTTAGTGATGGTCAAGAGTATAGCTATGAACACGAATATTGGTTTATCCTAGATACACTCAAAATACGTATTCGTGGTGGTTGGGAATATCATGATGAGTTCTTTGTTCGGATTGAATAACTTACCCTCAATATAAAACCACCAACACTCAAAAAACCCAACAATGAAAAAAACCCTTGTATTTATTGCGCTATCTACTGTGGTTTTTACAGTATTTGCTCAAGATTCGAAGTTTATAATCGGAGTTGAAGCCGCTGTAATAAGAACTTCCCGTTGGGGAGAAGATGTTCCTGATGCTTATAATCCGTTATATAGCATCTCACCCGGTTTAAACCTTGAATACTTGGCGACCCCTAACTTCTCATTTAAAACCTGCTTACTATATGAAAGAAAAGGCTTCACTGCCGAGACATTTTATTCGGTTACAATTGTTATGCCATTAGTTACAAGAGATTTTACAGCAACTTTTGATTATCTTACCTTACCTGTATTGCTGTCATACTCGACAAATGGGACTGTCAGATTTTATGTAAACGGAGGTGCTTATTTCGGTCTACTATTAAGCAGCAATATTATCCTTGGTACTTATGAAGAATACCCTGAAGAGATTTTCGATACAAGTGAAGATACTAAGAATTTCGATTTCGGATTATCATTTGGATGCGGATTATTCATGCCAATTGGAGAAAGATTTGCATTCGATTTCGGATTAAGGGATAACCTTGGTCTAATTGATACTTTCAAACCAGAGAATATTGGGAAAGCACGTTTTAATACACTTGGATTAGTCTTTTCATTAAAGTATCGGCTTTAATGGTAAAAACTCTTACAACTTTCATAATTAGGACTTTACTTAAAAATAAGAAATCTATTTAATCCGAATAAAGAACTCATCGATGTATTCAAATCCACCATCTTGCCTTATTTTGAGTGTGTCGCTTATAAACCAGTACTCATTTTCCAAAGACCACTATTTTTAGTTTAAATTCTCTGCTTTGAATGTTGCTTTTGCAAAAAGTTTATTATCAATATTGTTAAATTCTGTGCTAATAGTTAAGATTTTACCAAATTTACCTGAATTGGTTTTTATTAACCAAATTTGATTCGGTTTAACATTTAGTGCGAATTGTTGAAAAGGTTTAATCTCTGGTGTTGAATAAGAGTCAAAATATGCTTCTGCACTTTCAAAACTATCAAACTCATCTGATAGGATAAATCTGTTCTCTAAGTCTGGTTGAGATAGAAATGGGGATAATACATCTCCATTATCGCTTGTCTGTGCCAACACGATAAAGTCCGGTTTTAAATCGCTTGAATTTGGAAAATCAATAATGTTTAAACTTTCGAATTGAAATCCTTTGTGCATTTCAGAATCCAGAGTGAATTCATTTGTCGGCAATGTTTTTTCCTTGTCACAGGAAGTCCAGATTAAGAATAATGCAATAAATAATAATTTAATAATTGTTCTCATTTTGCTGTGTTAGTTTGGTTACCTGTAGGTTTCACAAAAATTATTCCAGCGTAAATAGATACATACCAGTTACTTCAAATTGATGCCCCCCCTTTTGAGACAGCCTCAATATGTTTGTGTCAATTTTAGGTCATATTCAATACTACCAACATTTATTTCTCTCCAAATTTCTAAGTTCTCACCGTCAATTATATAATAATGCTCTCCACTTAAAACATAAGATGGTCCGTAAATTGCAGGAACTAT
>CAYXXW010000446.1:0-2448 GCA_964469115.1 uncultured Melioribacteraceae bacterium | reverse complement strand
ATTAGGTGAACGAGCCGAAAATTTCATTCCAAATGATGTTTTAATTACGCTCAAAAATTTTGTGCGTGTTTGTGTTGAAGAACCAATTGATCCTACAAAGCAATTAGCTGAAGTTGATAAGTATGTTTCCGAGTTCAAAGAGCTGATTCCAGGCTATAAAGATGTTTCGTTAATGCTTTTTCCGCACGAAGATTCAAAAGCTTTTCAATATAGGACAAAAAAGCTTCAATTTGAGAATCGTTTGAAATATTACATTGATACCGAGATGGTTGACGCTGAAGCAAAAGAACAAACGCTTAGTATTCTTAATTCTCACGATTATTCTGTTGGAACGCCTCCGGTTACTGAAGCTCATCTAAATTTAATGAATAAATTAGTTTTAGGCGATGAGGTAACCGAGCTTAGAAAATTCAGAGATGTAATTGGTATTGTGGGCGATGTTGAAGAAGCTCAGTGGAATTATCTAATGGATGTTTTAGAGCAGATGATAATTCAAAGCTCTCATTATACAACTACTGCCGAAAAAAATGATTTTTTAACCAGAACTTTTTTAACAATAAATTTCAAAGGTCTTGATGGATTTATTCGTTCGGTAGTAGGCGGAAGTTCGAGTACCGTAATAGATCTATTTTCAAAAGAAATATTTAATAACGAAGATATTAGAGTAATTGATTTTAATAATGAAGAAAATCTTTTCAAAAGTATTAAAGATGATAGAACTAGCATATTTTTGGTCAAAATTGAAAATATGCGAAAGAATATCTTTAACTCGAAAAAATGGTTCCCATATTTAACAAGAATTGTTCTTATTGATGATTCACCGGAATCAAGGAGCACAAATACTTCGTTGGTTTTTGCTTTTCACAACAAAATAATTGATACATTAAACAAAGTTCACACAAAAAAATTAGGCGCTCTTGCTAATAGTCAGCTAAACCTAAGATTAATCTTAGATAAAGTGAATGACCCGAATCTTGAAAAGTTTAGGGAATGTACCGAGGCTAAAATTGCAGATTATGAAGAAGAATTAGAAAAATTCAAATTAGAGCAGCTTGGTGAAACTAAAAATTATCTCAAGGATATTAATCTATTTAAGTTCAACAATTTTGCAAAGCAGATTTTAAAGGATAAATACGCACTAACAAAACTTCACGATTACATTGTGCTTATTCAGAATTGTAAAAATCCTAAAACCTTACAGAAACAAAACAAAGCGCTAATCTCTGAATTTGAAGCAAGAACAAAAGCGTATTTTTATTCTAACATAGAACAAGTGAAAATTGCTACAATAGTTGAAGGAGGCGGAAGAGGACAAATAAGAACCTACGGCAGTTATCTTCTTCAACGGGAATTAAAACCGCTAGATCCCAAAATTGTTAAACGGTGTAAAACAATCATAAATATTATTCCAAATAATTATCAAAGGACACTAAAAACCCACTTCCATAAAAATTTTGGCATCAACTTATTTTTGGAAAAATATAAGGAGTTTATCACCAAGGTTGAAAATGAATCTGACAATATGGGAAGGTTCTATAATCTTTTAATCGATCTTGGAATTAAAGATGACTACGATAGAAAGAGTGATGAGGAAAAAGAAATTATTAAAGAGTTTGTAAGCAATCTAAATAATATGGAACTTACCTCAATTGCTGATGATGTCCAGATGATAATTAGAGATATACTTTTCGATCGCCATCTTATGCCGTATATTCTTTTTAACTCACAAGCTTCTTGGGAATATAAAGATCTTTTCCCTGATGACAGATTTGATATAAATCCGTTTGACCTGGAAATTGGATTGGATGAAGAAGGAAGAATTGATTTTGAAAGACTTCACCATAGATTACACCGAATGCAGAATAACTTTCAACTTTTTGATGATAGTGGAAGTTTGTGGGATAGATTCTGTGAGAACTTAACTATTGTTATTAACGATCCTTCTAATCCTTCTGGTTATACTGATTTTAATAATCTAGCTTTAATCAAATTATTAAAGTTTTTGAATAACAGTAAAATTACATTATTACTAGATGAAGCCTACAATGACGCTGTGAAGCTTGATGACCCCAATGAACCAAAGTGGCGAACAATTTCGCGCTACATAATGAACAACATTTCAACATTGACAAATATTAATGTTGTATCATCGCTTTCTACAACCAAAAATCTTGGCGCAACCGGAAGCCGTTTAGGTTCATTAGTAACTTCTCCGTCAAAGAAGGATGTTATTGATTTTGCTAAAAAGCAAAATGGAATCGAAAAGGGAAATACAAATTCACTATACATGCTTGTAAACACAATTGAAGCGGCACAATCGGCTAAGAAAATAAAAGACCGAATGGAACGTGAACTTCCTAAGGAAGCATCTAGGCATAAAATTAAAGCAAGAATTGAAAAATATATAGTCGATGAAATTGAAAGCTATAATGACAAGAAAGAAATAAG
>CAYXXW010000445.1:0-2457 GCA_964469115.1 uncultured Melioribacteraceae bacterium | reverse complement strand
TATGTTTTGAAATTTCATTTGCCTCAATTGAAAAAGGGGACTTGTAGAACTGCTGAATTATCTCGTCATTAAAATTTTCTATTGTTTCTTTACCGCTGTAGAGCTCCTCAATGCTGCCGACTCTATCCGTTGTGTAGTCTTCAGCCAAAACACCAAGAGCTTTTGCCTTCATTCTAAGATTAACATCTTTAGAAACCAGAATGATTTTGTTTTTACCGTTACTTACTTTATGCAAAAGAAAGGCTGTATTTAATATTCTATGGTCCGGTGTATCTTCTCTAAAGGACTCTTTTATTTCTTTACTTATCTCTTTACTTATTACAATTCTTACTTTGCCTCTTCCCTTGCCAAGCGGAACCCCGCCATTAAATAAAAGTTTACCAGTAAGTGAGTCGAGTGTTCTAACAAACTCTCTTGCATTAAGGTTTATAACTTGACTGCCTCTTTTAAAATGATCTATTTCTTCAATAACTGTAATTGGTATTACAATATCATTTTCTTCAAATTGATTAATGCAAGAGGGATCATGAAGAATAACATTTGTATCTAGCACAAATGTTTTTATGTTTTTTTTCGCAGGCATATTAAATAGATTTTTATTTGAACGAAAGATATATAATACCGGATTTATTTTAAACTTACTAATTATTACCAATTTATAATTAGTCTTTACTTTATAATGCTGATTTTATGAAAATGATATCATATTTTAGATGTGTAAATTAAAAAAATAATTGCGTGAGGAGATTAACCATGCCGATTGAATCCTTAAACCCTGCAACGGAAGAACTTTTTAAAAGTTATAAACCCTTTTCTGATGATGAAGTAGCAAAAGTAATTAATGATGTTAACAATGAGTTTCTACTCTGGAAAAACACCTCTTTTGGTGATCGTAAAGCATTAATGGGAAAAGCGGCAAATATTTTAAGAGTAGAAAAGGATAAGTATGCGGAAATTTTAACCCTAGAAATGGGAAAACCAATTACAGAAGCAATTGCGGAAGTGGAAAAATGTGCATGGGTCTGTGAATATTACGCTGAAAACACTGAAGTTGTTTTACAAAAGGAACTAATTAGTTCCGATGCCTCAGAAAGTTATGTTCAGTTTGATCCAATAGGAATTGTTCTTGCGGTAATGCCGTGGAATTTTCCTTACTGGCAGGTTTTCCGTTTTGCAGCCCCTGCTTTGATGGCTGGCAATGCATGCCTATTAAAACATGCCTCTAATGTTCCGATGAGCGCCCTTGCAATTGAGGAAGTGTTTCATAAGGCGGGTTTTCCAAAAAATATTTTTAGGACACTGTTAATAAATTCAAGTCAGGTTGATGGAGTAATTGAGAATCCTCATGTTAAGGCCGCTACTCTTACCGGAAGCGAGTTTGCAGGCAGTAAGGTGGCCGAGAAATGTGGAAAGATGTTAAAGAAAAGTGTTATGGAATTAGGCGGCAGCGATCCATTTATAATTTTAGAGGATGCCGACTTAGAAGTGGCTACCACTGTTGCTGTTAAAGCGCGAATGTTAAATAATGGTCAGAGCTGTATAGCAGCAAAGAGATTTATTGTTGTTGAAAAAGTCTATGATAAGTTTGAAAAGTTATTCGTTGACAAAACGAGTAAAATAAAAATAGGTGATCCAATGAGTAAAGAAACCGAGCTTGGACCCCTTGCAAGAGAAGACTTGCTTCTAGAGCTTCATGAACAGGTTGAGCAATCCGTTAAAAAGGGAGCAAAATTACTGCTGGGCGGTAAACGATTAGATCGAAAAGGCTACTTCTATCCCGCGACTATATTGACAAATGTTAAAACTGGCATGCCTGCTTATGATGAGGAGCTATTCGGACCTGTTGCTTCTGTTATAAAAGCAAAAGATGAAAAAGAGGCAATCACTGTAGCTAATGACACTAAGTTTGGACTTGGAGCATCTTTATGGACAAATGATAGAAACAAAGCTAAAGAGCTCGCCAGTAAAATCGATTCGGGATCTGTGTTCATAAACGGAATGGTAAAATCAGATCCGCGCTTACCTTTTGGCGGAGTTAAAATATCTGGCTATGGAAGAGAACTTTCTCATTACGGAATTAAGGAGTTTGTCAACATCAAGACAGTTTGGATAAAATAATTGGAGGAAAAGTGACTTCACAAGCAGCTGTTGATAGTTTTTTATCAAGCAAAAATATTGCTGTTGTCGGAGTATCAAGAAAGAGCAGTAAGTTCGGTAATTTTATTTACAAAGAATTAAAGAAAAAAGGTGTGGCTGTTTATGGTGTAAATCCTAAGATGGACACTATTGAGGGAGATAAGTGCTATAAGAATTTACAAGAGTTAAAGGGAAAAGTTGATGGGGTGATTAATGTTGTTTCCCCTTCGAAAACTGTTGATGTTGTAAAAGAGGCAAAAGAAATTGGTATAAACAATATTTGGATGCAGCAAGGAAGTGAAAGCGAAGAGGCAATTAAAT
>CAYXXW010000444.1:0-2476 GCA_964469115.1 uncultured Melioribacteraceae bacterium | reverse complement strand
ACTACTGAAGATGGCTTAATTAGTAATCAAGTCAGAGATATGTTTGAAGATAGTAAAGGTTATATTTGGTTTGGCACAGATGCTGGCGCAAGCAGATGGGATGGAACAAACTTTCTAAATATTAACGAAAATAACGGTCTTCTCTCCCCTGCAGTATTTGATGTTACAGAAGGTAAAGATGGTACTATATTTCTTGCAACCTTTGGGCTAAAGGGTATAAATACATTTAAAGATGGTATTATTGATACTCTATTTTCTGGAGGAGATAATAAATTAAATTTTGTTTCAATTGTTCATTCCAACAAAGATGGCTCCTTACTAATTGGTTCACAAAATGGAATTCATCTATATGATAATTCAACTTTGATAAATCTTAATGAATTTTATGAAATTCCGGCAGAACCTCTATACAGATCTAAAGCTAATAATATTGGTGAAGTCTTCTTTGCTACCGGCAATGGAATTTTAAAGTACTACAACAAAAAACTTGAAATCATTTCTGGATATGAGAGAGGGAAAACTAAGTTTACACCAACTTTGACAATTAAAAATAATAACACCTTAGTTTACAGCACAGAACAGAATATTATAGAATTTCAGGATGGAAAGACAAAAGTAATTGAAGGTTTTAACCAGCAATATGCCACCGAAACTAATGATATTCTTTATTCTAAAAATAACATAGGTTATTTTGCAACAAATTATGGATTAGGAATAGTAGAAAATAATAAAATGTCTTTCTTGACTGAAGAAAATGGCTTAGCTAACAAAAAATTATGGAGAATTTTGGAAGTCAGCAACGGGACCATATTTTTAGCTAGTTCAGTTGGAGGAATAGATGTTTATAGACCCAAAATGTTGGAAAGTTTTACTAACAAAAATGATTTGATTGGCAAAAGTATTCTGAATATTCTAATTGATAAAAATGGGAATAGATATTTTTCTACAGATGCCGGTCTATTAATTGAAGAAGGTGGAAAAAGAAAAATAATTGATGGTAAAACCAGATATGGTTTTGATAAATATCTTTCTTTAGCGCAAACTAAAAATGGTAATGTAATAATTGGCTCCCACTTAGGCATTGACATATATAAAGATGGTGCAATTAAACAATTATTGGCATTTAAGCAAACAAGAGATGTACAACATAAGCAAACTAATTTAATTCAATCAATTGTAGAACTTAACGATTCCACAATACTATTAGCAAGCTATAAAGGGGTATACAAAATTGTTGGTGACTCAATTTTCATTATGACAAAAAAAGATGGCTTGCTTAGTAATTATGTCTCTGATCTAATAGCAACAAATGATAGTTCAATTATATATGGATATCATGGATCTGGAATTAGTGTGTATAAAAACAATGGATATACTCATATAAATACTAGTAATGGATTAACAAGCGATACAATTCTTGACATTTTTGAACGATCTGATGGAGCCATACTTGTGGGGACTCAAACCGGAGGATTAAATATTCTGAACAATAATAAAATTGACACAATTAATGTCACCGATGGACTAACCAGTAATGAAATAAGAGCAATAAATGAAGATTCAAATGGTAATATATATATAACAACTCCAACAGGATTAAATATAATTAGTAAAAATGATACAGGGTATCATGTTAGAACAATAACAAAAAAGGATGGCTTAGCTGCAAATGACTGTAATCAAAATGCCTTATTTGTCGATAACTCAAATAATGTTTGGATTGGAACTACTTCTGGATTAAGTAAATATAATGCTAAGTTTGATACTCCATTAGATTCACCCTCACCTATACTAATTACAGGTTTTGAAATATTCAATGAACTTCAATCATTGAAAACATTTAGAACCGACTCTAAACTAAATTATGATCAAAACTATTTAAAATTTATTTATACAACTATCAACACTTTATCACCCCATAAAGTTAGATACAGATATAGACTTTCTGGCATTGATAAGAAATGGGTTGAAAGCGATAAAAGAGAAGTTCAATATACAAGTCTAGATGATGGTAATTATACATTTGAAGTTAAAGCTAGAAATGAATGGGGTTATTGGAGTCAACCTGCTCAACTCTCATTTACAATAAATCCCGCTTGGTGGGAGACATGGTGGTTTTATACAATAACTGCTCTAAGTTTAGCTGGACTAATTGCATTTGTAGCTTCTTATAGATATAGACATTTATTAGCGGTTGAGAAAGTAAGAACAAAGATTTCAACTGATCTACATGACAATATTGGATCTGGCTTAACAGAAATTACATTCTTAAGTGAAATGGTAAAATCTCAAGTAGCAGGGAATGAAAATGCAAATAAGGGTTTAAACAATATTACTAGTGTATCAAAAACTCTTATTGATGATATGAGAGATATTGTTTGGCTTATCAATCCTTCAAAAGATTCTTTAAAGGATTTATTTAATAGACTGCAAGATTCTTATCAAGAAGTATTAAAATTTTCTAGTATCTCATTAA
>CAYXXW010000443.1:0-2477 GCA_964469115.1 uncultured Melioribacteraceae bacterium | reverse complement strand
TTTTATGGTTGCTTTTATTTTTGTTGAACTTAATAGATGACCCCAAATAAAGGGAGGGTTTTTTGATACCGGATTTACAGGGGAGGATTATGTCAGGGTAAAATGGAATGTCTAATTACTAATATATTGTTTAACTTTAACTAAGATAAGTCCTACATAATAATAAGATTGTCTTATCACCTATTAATAGTTGTAGTAAATACAATTATATATAAAAGGAATAATAACAATTGTGTTTACGCAGACGTTGCATTAATATAAAATGAGCAACAAGGCATACATATATTTTGATGAATTTGGAAATTCCCATTTAGACACAGAATCTAAAAAAGGAACTTTCTCTCATTTTATCTATACAGCTGTGGTTATCGATGAAAAGGATATTCATAAAACTACAGATTTAAGAAAGAAGATATCTCAAAAATACAGACAAGGCTCTCCTTTAAAATCAAGTAAATTAAGTATCTATAATAGGCTAGAGATAATTTCAGAATTTAAAGAAATGGATTTTGGAATATTTAGCTTGGTTGTGGACAAACGCAAAATTGATAATATAAACTTAGAGGATAAAACCGTTTTCTATAAATTTTTCCAGCGGCTTTTTTTAACGCAATTCGTAGATAGATATGAGCGCTTTGAAATATACTTTGATAAAATTGGTGATGAAAGATTTCGTGAAAGTTTAAGAAGTTATATTTCTCGAAAAGTATTTGAACCCACACTTTTTCAGCCTGATAGATTATATAAAATTGTTGATGACAAGTATGAGGAACCCCTTGTGCAAATTGCTGATTTTTTTTCAGGTTGTGTAGGGAAAGTATTTTGTGTATCGCATAAGGACATGGATGCGGATAGTATTTTTGAAGAAATTAATCACAACCTATATGTTGACTTTTATCCATATGTGAGCACTAGTTATTTGGGGGAATATAGTCAGTTCATAGATGAAAAAGACAAACGTGTAGGAGAATTATGTATTAATATAGTATTGGATTATATTGGAAGTGAGGAAGCTACAATCGAGGAAATTGAACTATTGAAGCATTTACTCCTAATTTATAAGACTAATCCAAATCGTCTTTGTGAAACATACGAATTAGTAAGGATTATTAAACGAGTAAACAATAAAGCCACAAAAGAACATTTGAGAGAATTAATTTCTCACTTAAGATATAAAGGATTAATCATTGTGAGCATTGAAGGGAAATATGGTTATAAAATTCCTAATAAAAAGAATGACCTTGTTGGGTTCTTTAATAGGTATTTAAAAAGTATAGTTCCAATGCTCAGGAAAATGGGAATCGCCAATAAAACCATAAAAAAGGAATATTTTGACATTGATATTTTCAAAGAGAATGAAAACTTTGAATTGATACAAAAATTTATAAATGTATTAGATTATTCTGAAATTAAGTAAAATGCTAATCCCGTAAACGGCTAACGGTCAAATGACCCCCAGTACGCCTCTCACACCAATATATTAGGGGTCTCATACATAGCGGTTCGTTAAGATGTGGGGAAAATTATTGAGAACCCAGATATTGGTATACGCTACCCCTGCTGATTCTTAATTCTTTTGAGATAGCCACAACAGAATGACCATTGCTCTTCAATTTTCTTATTTTTTTTACTTTCGATTCATCCAGTGTAGGACGACCGCCAACACGACCCTGTTGACGAGACCTTTCCAGACCCGCTTTCACTCTTTCGCTAATACGGATACGTTCCTGCTTGGCAAGGGTTGAGAGCAGGGCAATAATCACGTCCTTGAAGATGCCTGAGGAATCTATGTATTGTTCGGTATAGCTTTTATATGCTACACCATAATCATCCAGCATCTGGAGATAATGGATGGTCTGGCGAGTGCCTTCACGGGTAAGGCGGTCAAGAGCATAAAAGAACAGCATATCGAATTTGCGTTTTGCTGCATCTTTCATCATGCGATTAAATTCTGGTCGGTTGGGTGACCCACCAGAAATGACATCAACATACTCGTCATGGATTTCGTAATCCATCTTCTCGCAGTAATCACGCAAGATAATTAGTTGGTTGGTGTTATCGGATGTTTCTTTCGAGACCCTTGAATATATTGCGACTTTCATAGCTTTTATTTTTAGTGTTCAAAAAACGGATGTTAAATGAACAGTGGTTTTTGATTTCTGAAACCCTTGATAACAGGGCGTCTTTTGAGGTGGATTTTGAAGAGGTTTTTTGAACAGTCCATTTGACTTCAATAGTATTAGTTGCTGGAGAAAATATAATACCGATATCGCTTATCATAAAATCTCCACGAATCAGGGAACTTTACAAAATGAGTCGATACAGTCTTTTCGTCTTCAGTGAAGGTCAATACCAAATAATTGTCAATGGTCGCTGGAAGGTCGACACTAAAATGGGATTGTAATATCTTATTGGGCTTTTTCATGTAACAAATATATGCATAATATATTATGCATGCATAAAACATTATGCTTTTT
>CAYXXW010000442.1:0-2499 GCA_964469115.1 uncultured Melioribacteraceae bacterium | reverse complement strand
AATTAATATTTACAACAGCAACAGATTATGACTATTATGCCCAATATGACATAATAAGATCATCTTATTTAACTAAATTTATTTAGTTAAGACTATTTTCTTAGTTTTGGAATACTGCCCGGCATCTAATTTTATTAAATAAACACCGCTTGAAAGATTATCTGAATTAAAAATTATTTCATGTTCCCCTTTTGTCTTATATTCTGAAAGGATTTCTTTTATTTCTCTGCCAAGCGTATCAAAAATTGTAATTGTTGTTTCTCCGTTGATTGGGAGATTATAATTAATTTTAATATTGCTGTTAAAAGGATTTGGGTAAGCGAACAAGTTAAAATTGTCTAAAAGATTATCTCTTTCATTTATTATACTGGTTAATTGATCTCCTTTTTGATAGTACAGATCCCAAGAGGAGAATATATAGTTTATATTATTCTGAGAATCAAATTCAAAATCGAAATTATGATTTATCGGATTTTCTAAGGGAAAATGATCAAAAGTTTTTTCAATTATCCAGTTATTGTTCTTATTATAAATAAAGAAATTGTGATAATCTTCTAATGCTCCCCATGTATTTGTATCAATTGTAGCCAAAACAATTGGTAAATTATCAATTGGATTAATTTTAACTTTTGGAAGAAATACATCTCCATTTTCGGATGTGGTAATACTATCTGGGAGATTCCAGTTATTTGTTTTGTAATCTATTTTTGTATAGTAGAGAATAAGAATATGACTAGGATAAGCATCATTTGGTAAAGTATAAACCACATGAGGTTGATCTCTTGAATCAACAGTTATAGAATATTGTCTGGGTCCTGAGGAATTATATTTGATATCAGAAATCATTTCTTCATCTGACCAGTCAGAACCATTATATTTTCGGTAATACAATGCATATGTTGTTGGCACCGGACCAAAATTCTTATAAATCAAATGTACGTTGTTTTTTCTATCAACAACAGCTTTAGATTGAAATGTTACAGTTCCCCAATCCGGTATTAAGTCAATTGTATCAATATCCGACCAATTTTGCCCATCATATTTACGCCAAAAAATCCCATCAAAATTGCTGTAGAAAACATATATGTTGTCATTCCCGTCAATAACCATTTCCTGTCGTTCGCTATGCCCGCCATACTCGTATGCTATCGGTATTGGTTCTTGCCACACCGAATTTTCTCTTTTAAGAACAAATGATTCTCCATACTCTCCAAAAAATCTACCATAAAAAATAAAAATATTGCCTTTACTATTTTTAACAATATTATGGCTGTAAACTTCGGCGCTATCAGTTAATTTAAATGGTTCACTCCACGTATCACCATCACTTTCAGTAAAGTATAGTGTTACAATATCCGTTAAGCCACCTTCATGTCCTAAATAGGTTAAACATAAAGAATCATTCTCGTCTACGAATAAATCCGGCTGACTTGCATAAAAATAATCGCGGTTTGTAATTTTGCTCAAAGGACTCCAATTAAAGGGCTGTGCAAATAATGGAATGAAAGTAATTAGGATAAAAATTGTTGTAAATTTTATTTTTTTCATAAATGATCTCATTTGTCTGCATACTTAGAATTATAATGGTATAGTTTACATTAATTCCGTGCTGTACCCAATAATTATTTATAGTAATTTATTTAAATAAACTTAATCCTAATAACAATTGGTGTGTATTAGCAATTTTACTATCAATTCTGAATTGGTATCTCAAATTCAATGCAAATAAATCAGACAATTTGTAATTTAACCCTGCACCAATTGAATATGTAAATGAACTATTCGGCAATACATCTGTTTTCCTGTAAGCTTCAGGTATTTCTTCAAAAGTATCATAAGCATTTACAAATGAATCTGATGTTTTTATTGGCAGCGGGTCTAAAAAGCTGTACCCAATATCAGCGGTAAAATACGGTATAATGTTTTCTCCCTTAAAAGAATATAATATACCGGCTGAAAGTGGCATTACTTGGTATTCAACTCTTTTAACCTGGTAAGTAATGGAATTATACTTTTCAACTCCTTCAATTCTCACAAATTTATAACTATTAACTCTATAAGAATTTTGTGATATATGGCTATAGTAACCAACTCCTATTTTTAATTTAGCATTATTATAAATATTTGTAATACCTTCAAAATAACCGGCGCCATACATTTTTTGGCTATTTTCAAAACTTACACCGCCTAATACCGTAAATTCATAAGATGTAAATGCTTTTAAGCTTCTATTTTGTTGTGCATTAACCGAAATAAAAAGAATAATCAGAATAATAAGAGTTTTAGATAACATTTTTACCTCTATTTTTTAAGAAATATTGTCATTTTTTATTTAGTATTAACTTAATTTGCTCAAAAATCAAAAATCCATTTTTTATATAGAGGTTCTCCGGCACAAAAAGTGCATTGAATTTCAACTCAATAAGTCGTATTCTTTCACCTTCAATTTTAGGGGGTTGGTAAAAACTAAAGGCTATTGCTAACTTTTTATTTAGTTGG
>CAYXXW010000441.1:0-2523 GCA_964469115.1 uncultured Melioribacteraceae bacterium | reverse complement strand
GGTTTGTCCAATTGGCTTTATCTCCGAATCGCTTGGTGATTTTGGCGAGAAAATTTTTAAGAAAAGAATTCAAATGCCTAGGTTTTTAGATTATCCTTTAAGAAGTTTGAAATACCTTATCCTTGCCTTCTTCGTTAATGCAATATTCCTTTCAATGACTGCGGTGGCCTTAAAGTATTTTCTCGATTCGCCTTACAATATTATTTCGGATGTAAAGATGTATTACTTCTTTGCAAATATTTCTCAATTTTCACTTATTGTAATTGCAGTACTTATACTTTTATCGGTTTTATTTAGAAATTTTTGGTGCCGATATCTTTGTCCTTACGGTGCACTATTGGGAATTTTCTCTTTGCTAAGTCCTCTCAAAATTAAGAGAAATAAAGAATCATGCATAGACTGTAATTTGTGTGCAAAAGCTTGCCCATCATTTATAAAAGTAGATAAAGTAAGTACGGTTTTCTCTGATGAATGTTCAACGTGTATGAGCTGCGTTGATGCTTGTCCGGTTAAAGATACGCTAGAACTTAAACCAATTGTTGGAAATAAAAGATTTTCGAAAAAATGGATTGCCGCCGGTGTAGTTGGAGTTTATTTTTTAGTTATTTCAATAGGTATGATTTCAGGTTACTGGCAAAATGATGTAAGCAAGGAAGAATACATCCAATTGTATAAACAAAAGAATTCAATTGGTCACATTAGAAGTTCGGAAGATGTTGAGAAATTGAACAGAGAAGCATCTTCACAAAAATCAACTTCTAATCAAAAAAATCTTAAAAAATAATACTTTATGATTGATTGCCATAGTTAAAAAATTTATTTTTATAAATCAGATAATAAATTCTTAATATACGGGGTAATATGAAAAAATTAATATTGATTTTTATTTTTTCTCTAAATATTAATGCGATATTTGCTCAGAGTAATCTTGATGTTTCTGCAGAAATAAGACCTAGATTGCAAATGAACAATAAAGATTTTAACAGTGATTTACCCTCAAATAATTTTACTGAATTGAGAACCCGGTTGGGATTAAAATTTTCCCCGATTGAAAATATCGAGGGATTTGTTCAGATTCAAGATTCACGTATTTACGGTACTGAACCAAGTACGCTTGCTAGTACAGATAATATCGATCTTCATCAAGCTTTTTTTAATGTAAATAACCTGTTTGACTTACCTTTTAACTTAAAGCTTGGACGCATGGAATTATCCTACGGTCCGCAAAGATTAATTGGAGCCGTTGGATGGCATAATGTAGGCCGAAGCTTTGATGGCGGCATTCTTCAATTAAACACTGAAAAAATTAACATTGATTTTTTCACTGCGCAAACAAATGAAAATTTTGAGGCCGGAGATACAAATGATTTTAATATTATTGGTGCTTATGGAGATTTAAAGATGATTGATAACTATAAAATGCAACCCTTTGTCATTGCTGAAATAGAAAAAGGTACTGATCTTAGTCGGTATACTGCAGGTATCTACATTAACGGAAATCTTAGTGGTTTTTCTCATGAATTAGAAGGGGCTTATCAACTAGGATCAATTAATGATAACATTGATATTGCTGCCTATATGTTTGCAGTAAATTTAAATTATTCTTTTAGTTCTCCTATAAAACCGGAAATTGGAATTGGAATTGATTATTTAAGTGGTGATGATAGCACTTATAACAAGTATAATGTATTTAATACACTCTACGCAACAAACCACAAATACTACGGTTTTATGGATTATTTCATTGATATTCCAAATAGTACTTATGGCTTAGGATTAACTGATATTCATGCTAAGGTAGCAGTTTCTCCAACTGACAAATTTAAGGCTGCTTTAGCATTTCATATGTTTAGCTCCAGCGAAGATTATATATATACTACAAGTGGTTCACCTACTGTTAAAACATCAACTAGTTTTGGTTCCGAAGTTGACCTAACATTAATATATTCATATAATAGTGCTGTTAAGTTTCAAGGCGGATTTTCACTATTTTCACCTGGGGATATATTTAAGCAAATCAAAGGAGAAGATATGGCAACATGGAGTTATTTTATGGCAATTGTAAATTTATAAAAAGGGGTTGCTGATGACAGAAAAAAACAAAAAAAGTATAATTCAATATTTACTTCCGCCGCCTAACTGGAGATTTTCTGTAGTTATCCTATTAGGGATTATGGTCGGTTTGGGAATCCACACTCTTAACATGTCCAATGCTGTATCATATCTCTCCGATGATCCGCAAACATGCGTTAATTGTCATGTTATGTACCCTGAATATGCAACTTGGGAAAAAGGAAGCCATGGAAGAGTGACAACTTGCAATGATTGTCATGTTCCGCAGGACAATATCATTCGTAAATATATGTTTAAGGCGAGCGACGGTTTAAGGCATGCATCGATGTTTACATTTAGAATGGAACCACAGGTAATTAGAATTAAAAATGCAGGCAGAGACGTTGTACAAGAAAATTGTATTAGATGCCACGCAAATTATTTACATCCTGTTTCGCTAAGAGCAATTGG
>CAYXXW010000440.1:0-2538 GCA_964469115.1 uncultured Melioribacteraceae bacterium | reverse complement strand
CCAAAGAACCCTCTCCCTTATCAATTACCCACTCGTATAAATATCCATCAATTGTTATAGCATATGATAATTTATTTTCACTTTTAATCTTCAATTCCTCATATTCTAAATTTATAAATTGACCGGGCAACAGTTTGATATAGTTATCATCTTTTTGTTCAAGAAAAGCAAAGTCGGTATTTTGATCTGCTGAGTAAGAGGTTAATATTGGTATATGACTTATTAGTTTTTGAGGTAAAGTATCATCATAATTAATTGCATCAATTTCCCAAACATCACAGAGAGAACGTAATCTTATATTTAATTCATTGTTTTCATTTGTAAGTATTGGTAACCTTACTAGCTTGCGAAATTTTACTCTATTTGCCTCAGGGAATATTAAGTCAATAAATTTCCATTCTTTACCATCCCAAATATCTATTTTTAAAGAACTTCTTTGTAATGCTTCCTTCATTATATCAATTATTTCCTCATCTGTTTCTAATGCTTTTGTGAAATTAACATACTCATCACCCAATATTGTCTGCAAATAGCTGAAACATGTGTTAGAAATTTCAGTGTTTATCGCTGAAATAATTAATGATAGTGAGTCAGAATTAGTATTGGCTTTTAATGTTAAAAATAGTTGGTCTTCAAAATCAAATTTGGGAACAGCGCTAGACAAATCAGATTTCCAGTATTTATTATCATCTCTTGTTAAAAGATTTGATATGTTGTTATTATTTCTATCAGTTGCTTTTGCAATCTGCTTTAGCTCATTAACTGCAAAGAATTTGTTGTTATTATCAGAATAGACCAACACATTTTTATCAGTTTCAAAAGCAGTAAAATTAACTTTGTTTAAAAAGTGAGTTTCAGGACGCTCATTAGTTATTTTAACTTTTAATCTATTGTTCTCCGGTTTAATGTTTTGAAAAACAATACTTGAACTAGTCTCAAGTGCCTTACCTAAAGCTATTCCAAATGCTTCACCTTCCAGATGGTAAGTTTCGCCATCCCATGAATAAATGTATGGGCAAGAACCCTCACTTTTCATTTTTACAATTGTTTCAATTCCAGTAGTTGCTGAAAGCATTGAAACACCATTTCCAACCAAAAAAACGTTTAAGCCTACAAACGCTAGTGATGGCCAAAAATATGTGTCTTTGGTTTGGATATATGAAATATCCCTAAATAAAAGATCTCCATTATAACTTGATTCTATATTATTGTTCTTCTGTTTACCGAGAATACTTATGGAAGAGTCATTGTATGAATAAGTGTCTGCAAAATATACTGTCGAATCACCTGTAACTATTTGAATTCTACCATCTGATTTGTTTTCAGCAAGTTCATTATAAGTAGATATTTCATTTTTGAACGCACAACTACTAAGCGATACTAACAGGGCTAAACAAATTGTTATTATTATCGATTTCATTTTATAATCCTAATTGTTTGTTACAGAAAAACTTATTCCAATATCAATACTATCAAAATCAATTCTTGGGATATCTGGTGTTTGATAGTTATAGCTATTAATTATTTCTAAATTGGAGTAAAAATTTTGACTGGCCGTTAAATCGATGATGAATGAAGAAGATACATTATATTTTATTCCCAAACTAAGCTTAACTCCTTTCGCTCTTCCACTAAGTGCAATTGATTCAAGCACGGCACCATGTTCATTTATTTCAACATTATAATTTTTAAAGGCATCAAAGTCTACTCCAGTAAACCCAATTGCTCCATAAATCTTTATATTTTTAATAACTGGTTGTAAGTAACCTAAAGAAGCAAGAAAAGAAGAATAGCTCAAATATTCGTTTGTACTTGTTGATATATTAAAACCATACTTTAACTCAAACATAAAGTTCTTAGAAATTATTAAAAAACTGGAAAGAGTGAATATTGGGAATGAATTAAAGGTTAAATCAGATTTAGCAATTTTATAGCCTGGTTCAGGAATATTTTCCTCTAATAAATTGAATATCTCGCCTAATTTATTAAAATTTGCACTATTATATAACATGCCAAAAGATGCTCCAAAATAATTGTTGTTTTCAATAAACTTAGAGTAGTCAATATTTTGTTTATTTAGAGGCAGCTCTTTAACAATAGTAAATTCATATAATTTTGGATTGATTTCTTTACTGATCGCTACACTTCTGTCTTCCATTTTTACAATATTTTCTACCTCTTCATTATTTGCAAAAATTAATTCGACATTTTGCATATTAAAATTACTGTTCCCTTTTTTTAAATTTTCTAAGTACTGTACTCGCATTGCTGAATTTCTAATTGAGCTATAACTTAGTGAAATCGTAGTATCAGAAACTGCTTCATCCTTTCTCAATTTTACTTTACAATGGTAGAGACTATCTGTCCCTAAGTAGAACATTGCACTTACAAAATTTTCTTTGAGCCTTGGCAGAATATTATATTCTAATTTCTCATTTAAATCTACAATAGGTCCAAAATCTTTGCTAAGCATAATAATTTTGGAACTGTCTTGTGAGAAACATATAAGATTAGGGATAATAAATAGTAATAAAATGA
>CAYXXW010000439.1:0-2545 GCA_964469115.1 uncultured Melioribacteraceae bacterium | reverse complement strand
TTCAAAAGTTCAAAAGCTTGTTTTTCTGTTAATGAATAGTCGAGTCCTAATGCTATTAGTCCCGCCCAAACATACATTGCATTAGGATTATTAGCTTTGATTTGTTTTTCCAATTCATCGTAAAACATTATCTTCTGTGAAATCTTTAATAAAGATTCTGCTGCTTTATAGGAACCGAGTCTAAAAGCCTTTAAATAATTTGAAGAAGCTAAAACATAATTTTTCTTTACTCCAATCCCGTGCTCATAAAGTCTTGCTTTTATCAGGAGTGCTTCGGGGCTTCCTTTACTAACTGCAAAATCTATAATATTGAGAGCAGTAGTATCTTTAAGCTTCATAAATTCTTCAGTATCATTTATTTTCAGAGCCTCTTTTAGCTCATTACCTTTTGAACTAAGTAGATTATTGAGTAATTCCTTTTCTTCGGTATCGGATAGTGAGTCTTCTGAAAAATTATAGAAATCTAATTCATAATCACTTGAAATAAAGGAAGAATAAATTGAATTTGTATTATCGTTTTCAGTTTCAATATCACTAGTTAAGGAAGAATCCTTAGAAAAAATCAATCCTTGTTTACCAAATTCTTTGAGAACTTTTTTTGCCTCTTCAAATCCTCTCTCTGCAGATTTCTCAAGCCATTGCTGAGCTGTTTTTAAGTTCTTATTCACAATTAAATTATCAGTGTGCATTAGTCCATACACATATTGCCCCTGTTCCATGCCGCTTTCTGCAGCAACCTTAAAATTATTAAATGCTAAAAAAGGATTCCATGCAACACCAATTCCGCTATTAAGCATAATGCCATAGTTAAAGTTTGCGGCAGGTAAATTCTTGGATGCCGCTTTCCCGATCCAATAAGCTGCTTCAACTGTATCTATTGGCACGCCTATCCCAAGAATATATCTTATTCCTAATTCATGCTGAGCAAATGGATCTCCAGTTTTTGCTTTTTCTGTTAAAACATATGTCACAGCTAAGCTATAAGATGGATATTTTGGTTTAATAAGAGGAGTTTTCTGGCTAAATCCGCTTTTCTTAAATGCTTCACTTGTGGAAGTTTCTTGGGCAATAATAAAAGAGAAGGAAAATATTAAGAGTAAATAAAAAATTTTGCGAAACATTTAGATTTGATTGATTTTAAAAATATTAAAGTCAATTTAACTGATATTTTTGATAAGTGTGAAGGTATTTTTTTCTCCATCGCGGTAATAAATATTCTCATCCATAAGTTGCTCAATAATAAAAAGACCCATTCCGCCTTCTGGTAAACTATCAATATCATTAGGGTCAAATTCCAAAACTGGTTTACCTATATTTTTTCTTGGCAAACCATAATCAGTGAAAACAACTTTAAATTTCGATTCTTCGATTTGCATGTTAACTTCAATTTTATTTGCTTGATCTCCTTTATAGGCATGTTTAATAATATTGTTAAGAGCTTCGGCAAGACTTAGTTCAATTTCTTTGATCTTTTCTTCGTTTAGATAGTTCTCTTCGCAGAATGTTTTAGTAATAAAACAGACGGAACTAACATTTTTATATTCGCTATTAATTGTAAAACTTTTTGTATTCATTACATAATGGATTATCGGCAGGAATATAAAATTTGTGAGAATTTTTTTTATATTAATAAAATCAAAAATTAGTGGAGCATGATAAAAAAAATCCAGCAAAAATGCTGGATTTAACCGTTAAAATTAGAAATAGATTAAACGAGTTTTACTTCAAGGGCTTGAGGACCTTTTTGACCTTCACCAATTTCAAATTCAACTTTTTGACCTTCTTCAAGAGTTTTAAAGCCATCAGCTACAATGGATTTAAAGTGAACAAATAAATCTTCACCATCTTGTTGTTGAATAAAACCATACCCTTTAGAATTGTTGAACCATTTTACGGTTCCTTCTTTTCGCTCTGCCATTTTACAGCGCTCCTAAATAATTAAACAAATAACCAGGAGTTGAACAGAGCTTCAAAATAAATTGTAAAATCTATAATACCTTGAAAATTACTGATCAATCCTTTTACTAAAATAACCCAAAGGTTATTGCGGAGAGTCAGGGATTCTCCGAAGCTTAAAAATAATTCAATTTTTAGTTCCAAACAAGACTTTTTTGAAATAGTGGTGTCCAAAAAGTGACCAGTACAAATTATTTTTGAAATCGTTAAAATAAATTTGCATTTAATAGATTATATTCGGACATTAAAGTATTATTATTATTGTTTAGTAATTTTAATCATTGGTTTGGGTGACTTGCTTTAACCAAAATTAGCTCGCCTTAATTTTGAGCAACGGAAAATGGAAAACGGAAATTAGAGTTCAACTAAGCTGGTTGGACTCTAGATAAAAATGCTGTTTAATTACAGCAAGATCAACCTCTAAGAACGAGGTGCATGATGAAAAATTTTCCAATTTCCGTTGGTACTAAAATTAAAAATACCAGCAAAATGTCTATCCAGACATTAGAAGATGCTATTGAATCAATTAAAAATGATGAACAACTAGCTAAAAATATTAAGAAGTATTTCTGATCATAATCTAAAAAGA
>CAYXXW010000438.1:0-2553 GCA_964469115.1 uncultured Melioribacteraceae bacterium | reverse complement strand
GCCATTTTGTTTTCTATCAATATTAAATGCCTGACAAATTTTAGCAGGACCGTTCAACAGATTTATTTTTTCTTTTTTATTGAATTTAGTTTTTTGAAATCTAAGTTCCGTAAATATTTCTATTCCGGTCAGCGGCTCCATAGCTCTTAATAAAATAGCAGTACCGTTATCTTTATTTCCAGTCACAATATTTGCGCAAAAATGGATTCCGTAAGTAAAGTAGACGTACAAATAACCGCCTTCTTCAAACATTATTTTATTTCGTTCAGTTTTGCCTTTAAAAGTGTGAGCAGCTTCATCAATTTTTCCATCGTATGCTTCCACTTCAACAATTTTAGCGGATAGTTTTACTCCTGTTTTTTTATTATTATAAACAAAAATTTTACCAAGTAAATCCTCAGCAACAATAAGAACATTTCTCTTGTAAAAATCTTTTTTTAACTTATTAGTCAAATTAAATCCAATAGATGAACAAAGTAAATTACTAACAAAATTATTAGGATAAAATAATGAATAAGAGATATTCAAAAATTGTTTTACTCACCGCATTTATACTTTTATTAGCTGGTATGCGTCCTGGGGTTCCGGAAGAAGGTATGTACCCTTTAAGTGAAATTCATAAAATTGATTTAGTGAAAGCCGGATTAAAAATTGATCCTCTTGAAGTTTACAATCCGAATGGAATTAGCTTAATTGATGCACTTGTAAAAGTTGGAGGATGTACGGGTTCATTTGTTTCGAACGAAGGTCTAATTATAACCAACCATCATTGTGCTTTTGGAGCTATAAACAGAGCAAGTACACCCGAAAAAAATTATTTAGAAAATGGTTTCTTAGCCGAAACTAAAGAAAATGAAATTCCGGCTAAAGGAACTACTGTTAGAATAACTGAATCTTATGAAGATGTTTCTGAGCAAGTATTAAGAGAAGTGAAGGATATTGAAGATCTAACTGAACGCGCAAAAATAATTAGTGAACAAATGAATGAGATAGGAAAAGCGGCTGATGACGAGGAAAATTCTATTGAAGGAAATGTCTCTGAAATGTTTAAAGGGAAAACCTATGTACTTTTCAGATATAGAATTATTAAAGATGTAAGAATTGTTTACGCCCCTCCAAGATCAATTGGGGAATTTGGGGGCGAGACTGATAACTGGGTTTGGCCAAGACATACAGGTGATTTTACATTTATGCGCGCTTATGTTGCAAAAGATGGAAGTGCTGCCGAATATTCGGAAGATAATGTTCCGTTTATCCCAAAAAGATTTTTGAAAGTAAACCCTAACGGAGTTAGCGAAGGTGATTTCACTTTTATCCTTGGTTATCCAGGAAGAACTTATCGTCATTATCCATCTTACTTTTTAGAGTACCAAGAAAATTATCAGCTTCCTTATATTTCAAAAACATACGACTGGATGATAAATAAACTGGAAGCTATTGGAGCAAATGATGCTGAATTGCAATTAAAATTTGCCTCTAGTATAAAGGGACTAGCTAATACAACAAAGAATTATAAAGGTAAGCTGAAAGGATTAAAGCGTATTGATCTGGTTGAGCAGAAAAAAAATGAAGAGAATGACCTAAAAAAGTTTATTAATCAAAACCCAAACCTAAAAGCAAATTACAGAAATCTTTTTAGCGACTTTGAAAAAACTTATACTGATATGTTTGATATTGGGACTGCCTATTTGTGGTTCAGAACATTTAATAGATTTTCTAATGCAAAATTAGTCTCAGATAGAATAATAGAATTTTGTGAAGAAATGGATAAACCGGAAGATGAGAGAAAAAGTGCTTATAAGGAAGATCGACTTGAAAAAACAAAATCAAGATTTAAAGACTACTTGAAAAATTATAACCAAGAGTTTGAAAGTGACTTTCTTAAAAAAATGCTGCATGATGCTCTTAAGTTTGAAGGAATTTCTGAAATTACATCACTCAAAGACATTCTTGATGGCCAATCAGTTGAAGAATTTGTTTACAAAAGTATGAACAAAACTAAAATATTTAATCCCGAGAATATTGAAGAATATTTGATGAATTGCTCAAATGAATTAGATGATCCGTTCATTAAGTTTGCAGAGTTATTAAACACCGATTATGATAGAGTTAAAAATGAGTACGACAGAATAAACGGAATTGTCAATAATTTATCAGCTCAGCTTTATGAAGTGAAAAAAGAATGGAAAGAGACTAATTTTATTCCCGACGCAAATGGCACCTTACGATTAACTTATGGTTATATTGAGGGTTACTCGCCTGCTGATGCTGTTTATATGTCCCCTTTTACGACTTTAGAGGGAGTGATTGACAAAAGTTATTTAGGCGGCGAATATGTAATCCCAGACAAGTTAAAAGTTTTGTATGACACAAAAGATTTTGGACAGTTTTATAACGAAGAACATGGCAGTGTTCCCGTTGGAATTCTTTATAATATGGACACAACAGGTGGTAATTCCGGCAGTCCGATTATGAATGCATATGGGGAAATGATTGGAATTAATTTTGATAGAGCGTTTGAAGCAACAATAAATGATTTTGCATGGAATAAAT
>CAYXXW010000437.1:0-2568 GCA_964469115.1 uncultured Melioribacteraceae bacterium | reverse complement strand
GAACCTTACTGAGAGTGAGATTCTGAATATTATTCATGAATCTGACGCCGAGGTGGTCATATTTTCTGACACATTCTCTAACCTTTTTAGTGAAGATAAATCAGTAATACGAAGAGTTAAGCACTTTATCAACATGGACAATTCATCAGAGAATGGAAATTTCTTAAGTATGAAAGATTTAATTGATGAACAGAAAATAGGTGATACTACAATTCTGCCGAAAATAAACCCTGAAGAAATGGCTGAAATTATCTTTACTTCAGGATCACTTGGAAGAGCTAAAGGTGTTATGCTTAGCCAGAAAAATCTGGCAACCAATTTAATGGATATGGTCAGCATGCTTATGATGTATCCTGGGGATAAATTTTTATCCGTTCTCCCAATTCATCATACATACGAATGTACATGCGGAATGCTTTGTCCTTTGTATTCCGGATCATCAATTCATTATGCACGTTCACTTAAAACAGTAGCAGATGATATGAAAGCAGTTAGTCCTTCGATGGTTTTAGGAGTACCGTTATTATTTGAAAAAATGTATAAAAAAGTGATGAAAGCAATAAATGATGATAAGAAAAAAGCTTTCTTAGTTCCTAAATTAATTAAGGCAACAAACGTTACCCAAAAACTGGGATTAAAAAACTTAAAGAAGAAAATCTTCAGTGAACTTCAAGAAAAGTTCGGCGGAAATATTAGAATATTTATTGTCGGTGGAGCAGCTGCAGATCCAATTGTTGCTGAAGGACTTCAAGGATTTGGATTTGGATTTCTTCAAGGTTATGGTTTAACAGAAACATCTCCCATTCTCACATTAAATCAAATAAATAATTTTAAGAATGATGCAGCGGGCGTTCCTCTTACAAGTGTTGAATTAAAAATTGTTGACCCCGATGAAAATGAAATTGGTGAAATTTATGCGAGAGGGGATTCTGTAATGCTTGGTTATTATAAAAATGAAGAGCAGACCCGAAATACATTTGATAATGGCTGGTTTAAAACCGGTGACTTGGGTAGAATTGACAGCGATAATTTTTTACATATTTCAGGACGTAAGAAAAATGTAATAATTTCTAAAAGCGGTAAAAATGTTTTCCCCGAAGAGATTGAAGATATGCTGAATCACAGTCCGTACATACAAGAATGTTTGGTCTATGGTGAAAAGAATGAAAAAAATGATGAAATTATTGCCGTTCAATTGGTTGTTGATACGGAGGCATTTCTTCTATTTTCACAAGAGAATAATGTTAAGATTGATGATAACCTTGTCCATGATAAAATTTCTCAAGAGGTTGATAGAATAAATAAAAAACTGACAGCGTACAAAAGAATTGTCCGTTTCCATATTAGGGACCATGAATTTGAGAAAACAACAACTCAGAAGATTAAAAGATATTTGATTGAGTCGAAATAGAAAGAAAATTAGTTAAAGAATAAAGTTCTGATTAAATAAATAGTTTTTCATAGTTAATAATGATACTGTTATTAAAGCTAGATTCTGCTTAACTAATAGTGATATGCAAAAGGTAATTAATGTTATCAAACTTAGTTATAGCATTTCCAAAATTAAATAAAGTGGATTATGATTGGATACAATCTGTCCGCAAAGAATATGATAATCGTTATTATAATGTTGTTGAACCACACTTCACATTTGTTTTCCCGGTTTTCAATTTTTATAATGCGCAGCTTGAAAATCACGTTAAAAATATTTGCAAATTATTCAGACCAATTCATTTCACTATTCAGGGCGCTATTATTCTGAAAGATTCCTTCAGTGAATTTACAGATATATTTTTAGTTCCTGATGAAGGTAATAGTCAAATAATAAAATTACACGATAAATTATATACTGATATTCTTTCTAAAGAATTAAGATTAGATATTGCTTTTATTCCTCATATAGGTATTGGTGCAAGCGTTCATCCAAAAAAAGCAAAAGAAATTTCTGATACAATTAATAACCAAAACATTCATATTTCTGGAGAAATTACTGAACTAGAATTAGTTGAATATGATTATCCAACGATTAAATCTAAAAAGAAATTTATTCTACAATAGATTTGCATATAACAAGCAAATTAACATAACCGCTGTTCTGGTTCGGCAGAATTTTGTAAAAACTGGCATAGAAAGTTTAACTAAGAGTTTTTTGTTAAAGTGAAGTACAATTAATGGAAAAGGTAATTAGCAGTTTTGCTGGGAAGATTTGTGTATTATCGAGGATAGATTTAAAAAATAACGCAATAATCAATTAAAACTCTAATGGTGTGGAAATGTTGATCTTCAAGAGTTCTCCCAAATATATTGTCGTCTTTTTCATCCTTTCATTATATTCATGTAAAGTGACGAATACCGACTCAGTCATTCCTAAAACTTGCGGTCAATCCGTTTTAGTTTTAACAGATTCAGTGGAAGCCACAAAAGGATCATTATATTACTTTGAAAGAGATAGCACAGATGCAACTTGGAAAATAATTGGTAATGAGATACCGGTAGTGCTAGGAAGGAATGGACTTGGATGGGGAAGCGGCATTCATGATTCATCCAATATATTTAACTATCCAATTA
>CAYXXW010000436.1:0-2579 GCA_964469115.1 uncultured Melioribacteraceae bacterium | reverse complement strand
TCATTTCGACAAAATACATCTTCATTCAGAATGACTGATTTAAACATACGATGACCGTTTATTCATATTTAGCAATGTGGATGTTGGAAATGACGGCTTCAATAAAATTTCATCGGCCCATAACTCTTTTATTTAGCGTACTTACTTAAATAATCTATTCCTTTTTGAACTATTTCCCATGTTTTATTAGATGATTCTTTAGCCAGCAAACCTTCGTCAATCATTGTAGCGGTTTCAAAATATAAGTTGCTTAACCATTTTTCTTTATCTTCACCTTCAGGCACTTCATGATCTTTTTCTGTCAATTTATTTTTCATTTCCTTTTTCACAAATTCAGTTACATCAACTTCTTCCGAGCTCCCGCCGAGAAAAATTAACGCTTTGAGAATTGGTATTCTAAAATTGACCTGAGTAGTAAAATCAGCTTCTTCCTCTTGCCCTTCGCTCGATTCCTTAACCTCTTCATCAATTTCTTCTTGATTTAAAGATTTTATTTTCTTTTTTGCTTCTTCTATAGCTTCTTTGGGTACGCTTTCTAATTGATCAAATACTGCTTTGGCTTCAACCAATTTTTCATAAAAATTTTGATATGGCAAAATTTGAGATAGTAATTTTTGAGCTTCAACTACACTACCATTCAAAATTTCTTCAGATCCGTGAAGTTTCATGTCAGAAATTAAACTATCAACTCCGGAAAAGAGTGAAGAGAATGATGAATTAATTTCTTCTTTGGTTTTCTTAATATTTTCGTTATCCAATTTTAACTCTTTTTTTATTTTACTCTCTTGTATAATCGAAGAAAAAATATTAGAATTAATATGATTTTTAATAACAATGGCTACTTTTATTAATTTTGGAGCATTTTATGAAAAAAAATATGGGAAGTTTAGACAAAAACTTAAGATTAGTTGTAGGAATAATAATTTTACTAGTAGGGTATCTTTATAGTTCTTGGTGGGGATTAGTAGGTTTAGTGCCAATAATAACAAGCTTGGTTAGTTTTTGTCCAGCATATTTGCCTTTTAATATGAGCACTTTGAAAAAGTCTAAAGAGTAGAAAACTTAGTTATTTTCGATAAGAGACATTTTTGATTTTTTCTAACAAGTATTCTTCCATTTCATCAAGTGGGTAAAGTTCACCCATGTATAAATAGTGGAATTGAATCCCATCAATAATTGCGGCAAATTCGTAAGCCTCGCTTCTAGGGTTATCAGAGCCCAATTCTTTAAAGATATTCTCGAACTCACTAAAGAAACTTTGAAGAAATTTTGGTGAAAATATCTCATCAAATGTTATTGGTCCTGGCTGAATCATAAATCCCATATAGAGTTTCATTATTTCTTTATTTTCTCTAGTATACTTAATCGTATCCGATAAAATTTTAGTTAATTTTTCTACTGGATCTTCAATACTTTTAATTGGCGCCATCAAACCAGTAAATTCATCTTTTAAGTTTGCATATATCGTTTCAACAATATCTTTTTTGCTCTTAAAATAATTATAAATTAAACCTTTAGAAATTTTTGCATCTTTAGCAATATCACTTATCGAGGTTCCATTATAACCCTTTTGCGAGAATAATTTTAAGGAGGACTTTAAAATTTCACCCTTAGTTTTTTCTCTGATTTCTAAGAATTGTTGTTCTGATCTAGGCATTTTTTTAATTGAATAAATGGTCAGTCATAAATATAGTGCAATTCAAATTGTTTTTCAAATAGGTATTTTATTTTGAACTAAAAAAATACTTGACAAGTGTAAATAAAAATATTATTTTTTGACTGAACGTTTAGTCAATTATAAAGGTGATACTTTGAAACTTTTATTTATAACTCTTCTGCTGCTAATTTCAAATTTAACTTACGCCCAAAATGCAAAAGAAATAATTCAAAAAGCAAATGATTTGGTCATGGGTAAAACTTCTCAAGGACAAAATACAATGACGCTTATTCGTCCTGACTGGACAAGAGAGGTCTCGATGAAAGTTTGGTCGAAAGGAATTGATTATTATATGATTTTGATTACTGCACCAGCTCGGGAAAAAGGTCAAGTTTTTATGAAACGAGATAAAGAAATGTGGAATTGGGTTCCTTCAATTAATAAAATGATTAAAATCCCACCTTCAATGATGGCTCAATCTTGGATGGGTTCGGATTTTACTAATGATGATTTATTAAAAGAATCATCAATCGTTGTTGATTATATTCATACAATTATTGGAACTGATTCTATTGATGGATTTGAATGCTACAAAATTGAGCTTATTCCAAAACCGGAAGCCGCTGTTGTTTGGGGTAAAATAATAACATGGATAGCCAAAGATAAATATTACCAACTTAAAGCCGAATTCTATGATGAAATTGGAACTCTTATAAATGTTCAACTTTCTGATGAAATAGAAAAGTTGTATGATAGAACTTTACCAACAAAAATGTCAATTATTCCACAAGACAAGGAAGGGAATAAAACAGTTTTAAAGTTAGAAGAAATGATATTCAATAAAGATATTCCTACAGGTTTCTTTTCTCAGCAAAATATGAAACGAATTAGATAGATGAATACATTAATCAAAATGGCATGG
>CAYXXW010000435.1:0-2593 GCA_964469115.1 uncultured Melioribacteraceae bacterium | reverse complement strand
TTAAGCCTCCATGTATTCTCATTATTCCCATATTTGGTGAGCCTGATGATAAACTTTCTACTGTAATTCCGCCATCATAATTAAATAATGAAGCATGAATATTTATATTATCCTGATTTGCTGCGTTATTTTTTACAACCACTTGCTTAGCGGCAACAATTCCTAACATATCTTGAGCGGAAGGATTTGTAATTGTATATCCAGGATGATCAGGATCCGGCGATAAAGGATCGTTTCTATAAACAATATCATCTTCCAGATAAACATTACCATGGTTTGCCCCTTCTTTAGCTGTTCCAACCGTGTATTTACCATTAACGGTACCAGACAAATACAAGTTCCCTTTATTATTCCAGATTACACCATTAGGTGCTAATGTATCCATATCTGCTAAAACAGGTGCAGACCATGTAGATGAAGAAGTTTTTTTTGTGCTCCATTCAACTTTGCCGTAAGGAGTTCCGTTATCAATAAAATTCAACCTTACATCTAATGCATCACCTAATACGTCTGCGAATAATTTACCATTATAGCTTGCCGCATTATTTAGTTTAGAAATATCCAAACTAAAAGGGATATCGACAGGAGTTTCAAAACCACCTAAAAATTGTGGATCTGCAGGACCGAAACCATAGACATTACCTATCGATTTAAGTCCATCTTTCGTTGTCACTTTGCCGGTAAAAACCGGGGAACCAAGGGTATTCAGTTTTTGCTGTGTATGAAAAGGACCATCTATTGTATCTCCGGTAACTAGATATCCATTGATTGGCCATCTATTGGTATAGTATCCAAATTTTGAAAAACTGCTTGGTTGCAGTATAATTTTAACTAAAGCTGTATCTTCTTTATATTCCCCATCAAACATACCTTTATAGGTTGCTCTGGAAATAATTTTTATTTTATCAACTGCGAAAGTAGTTGCTGAGATATCTAATTTTCCTCCTTCAAAAGGAAGATTTGAATAACCTCCTGACCATGTTGGATCTTTAAAGATTTTATTCGCTGCCATATTGGCACCGCTTGAAGCAATATTATGCAAATGTGTCTTTGAATAATACTCCGTCAGATTTTCTACCGCTCTCGTTGTTGTGTTGGATGAATTGTAGTTTACAATAGCGAAAATCATGCTAAAGCCAATAACAACTAAAAGTATTGCTTTCCCACCCATAATATAATTCCTTATCTATTTCCTAAACTTGGTGCGGCAAGTCTTATTTGCCTGTAAAATGCGCTGCGATCCTTTGAGTAAACATCTTCTTCCGCCATATCTCCATAAGCTGCAGTATTTTCAACGGTTATATCTATCTGCATAGTAATAATTCCTAATGGCGGAACCGATGGCATTGTAGTAATTTCATTACCCAGCGAATTAAAGTATAGTAATTTAAAATGTGTTAATCCCAAATTTGCGTAGAGTGGAGCGCTATTATTTACTTGTCTATAAAGAATTCTGTCTTTGGGGTTTGGAGTGCTTGCAACTTCTGGATCAGTAGGTTTACCGATCCAATATTTTAGAGTATCAACTATTCCATCACCAGTCTGAATTGCTTTTGAAACTGCTACATCAGTCAGAAATGTAATACTTGTATCAGTAGCAATTAGAATTGCTTCACTCGGCTGAGGAATTTTTTCCCAATCTTCACAATACCCAATTTTTCTAAGATCATGCTCTAAAAGTTCAACAATATCTACTAAATTGCTTTGCACAATTAGCTCTCCGCTGCTTAAATAATGGCTTTCAACTGAAGAATCGTTCATTCTCAATAATATCATCAAAATTAAACCACCAATCAGAGTTGAGCCAAGTATATCAATTAATGTACTGAATCCCATTTTTTCCCCTATCTAAAATAGTAATGGCTTTTAATTTTCGATAGAACAACATTTGTTGTGCTATCATTAATAAAAGGACTTGATACATAAACAGTAATTTTTTTGTGCCACTTTCTTGCTGCTACAGAATCCAAGGAGACATCTGGGTCAACGTAATTTACCTTGCACCTGAAGTACATATCGGCAGATTGGAAAGTAGTATCACCATTTGTATTTCCCGAAAAATTATTGTAATCATCAAAATCATCAAAATCAGTCCTTGAAGATTCACCTAAATCTGGGCCGAGAGTGGCAGATAAATCTGTTAAATTACTTGCTAATAATGCATTTGCGGTTCTTTCATCAAATGATTTAGAAAACGCTTCTTCAATTAATGCTGTTCCCAATGAAACGGCAAGAAGCTGGTATTTAGCTTCATCCATTTCAACAGTATTTAAAAGATCATTTCTATTTACGTTAAGTATTACCGTCGCAAGTAATATCATGGCGGCTAATGAAATTAACATTTGTCCAGTATTCATATCATTTACATTTATTAGTTTTTTACTTTATTCCTACTTTACTTTCGACAACAAATAAAATTATTTTAAGCTTTAAAACTTTAAAATTTAGAGTTTGTGATTAATATCACATACATCTCAAAATCAGTGTCTTCATGGCCTGAAATCAAATCTAGTAGATCAAATTATATGCCACAATGCGAAAAAAATAAATATCAATTAAAAATTTACGTTAAAATTATAATTGGTCTCCATCT
>CAYXXW010000434.1:0-2596 GCA_964469115.1 uncultured Melioribacteraceae bacterium | reverse complement strand
TGTTTTTATCTCCAGATTGGCAACCCTTTTTCAGACATTTTTCTTAAGGGTAACAATCCACCTTGTCTCTAACTGTATATAAATCAACTCTAAACCCAAAAACTTTATAGTCCTTAACTTCACTTCCATCTTCATTGATTAGCAGCTCTTCGCATATAATTCTGTGTTTTATATCTTTATACAGCCACTCGCGACTCTTATAATAATAATTCCTTTTTAAGTAAAGATTCAATTTTTTTTAGTTTTTATTCTGTATTTGATTTTCAAATACTTATCATCGGGAATCCAATTGAAGAATTTTGTTGATAGTATGAGTAATATTACATTTTCAATAGTCTTTTTCATTTTGTCCAACATCCACAATTTCTCCAAAGTTTCCATAATTAATTTAAATGCTATTCTATCTACCTAAAACCTGTTCGATATATGAAATCCAGGTTGCTGATATTTTTTCAACGCTGTATTCAGACCTAATGTATCTGTTGCCCTCACTACCCATATTAGCAGCTTCGTCACTGTTCTGGATCAGGTATTCCATTTTTTCAACAAGATCATTCTTATCATCTATATCAATCAAAATACCGTATTTACCATTTTGAGTTAGTTTCGCTGCTCCGCCTCCGAAGCTATTTGTAGAGATACATGGTGTGCCAATAGCAATTGCTTCCATTAGAGCATTTGACATTCCTTCATAAGCAGATGTCTGAATGTATATTGAAGCGGTTGCAATTTCATCATGAAGTTTATTAGTAAAACCCTTGAAATTTATCTTATCACCGTATTTTTCCCTTAAGCTATTTTCAAGTTTACCCCGTCCGTAAATATTCAATTTATATTCCGGATACTTATCTGCAAATTTGAGATACGCCTCTATTAATATATGGTATCTTTTTTGCGGTTCAACTCTACCAACTGCAGCTATTACCTTTTTACGGTGCTCGTAATTATTTATGGGAAGCCCGGGCATTACAGGATTGGGTATTATTACTGACATTCCACTTATTCTTTTATTTAAACAAGCTTTAATTTCCTCTGTTTGTACTACGCATCCATCTGCAAAACGATAAAAAATATTTCTCAGAAAACGCTGGGTTTTTTTCCTGTTTTTTATTCTGGGATATATTCTTTCGGAGACAATAATCTTTGTATCAATGCCTATTGCTGAGAAAATAGTATATAGGTTTATATGTGTCATAAAGGAAATAACTACATCTGGTTTCGTGCTTTTTATTTTTCTGCGAAGCTCCAATATCCTTTTTAGTGAAAAACCCTTCTTGAAAAATAATTCCTGTATTTCTACTTTATTATCTATAGGATAAAAAATTTTACTACCGCTTATCATTATGACTGACACATTACAGAAACTGCATAAAGCATTGCTAAGGGTAGAAACAACCCTTTCGGCTCCGCCATTACTCAGTTCACTAATAATGAATGTTATTCGCTTTGCTTTACTATTTCCCATTGATGATCACATCTGCTATAAGTAATTTCCATTGGCTAATAATAATGTCTTTGCCAACTAACGAAATTACTTTTTTAGCATTTCCCCCAAGTTCTTTAAAAATCTTTCCAAATAAGTGTAGCCTATCCATTTCTGCTTTTTAGAAGAGGTTGGCGATGGAGTAGACGAGGAGGCCAAGGTAGTTGCCGACAGCATAGCCCACTAGGCCTGCAGTTAATCCAGCTACTATTACTTCTTTATTCTTTATTGCCTCTGCTACTGGTACAACAAATGCCGGACCGTATACCCCTGCTGTCGAAGTTATAATGGCGGTATCAACATCGATTTTAAATATTATAGCAAATATAAGATGTATGATAATTGCTCCAAACATTGCCACTGCTACAAAACCAAGAACGGCCGGTGATGAATTCAACATTTCTTTAATATTAACCATTGTTCCTAATGCAACAGAGAAAACTAAAATCAAGTACTGTCCTACATCAAAAGTATATCGGATGCTTTTAATTTTTTTTACAAAGGACATACCGACACCTACTGTTGTAACCCCCAGCATTACTATCGCCACATCTAGATTTCCAGTTGTAAGTAAAGCAATTCCAGCACTTATCCCAAGACCCGCAATACATATTAGAAGAGCAAGGGACACACCCTTTGCCGCTTGCACTTTTTCTTTCTTTTCAAGCGATGTAAATGCAGGCACATCTTCTTCAATCGTTTTAGTTTGTGATGAGCTTTTGTATGGAGGTAATATTTTTGACAATAATGGTTTTATAACCGTTATGAGAAGAAGGAAGTATCCTCCTCCAAGTATACTGTCACAAGTGCTAACCAAAATCAATGTGTCTTTCTTTGCTTCAAGCATCATTCCAACTGCCATCAGATTGGGAGTGCCACCAGTATATACACCTATCATCATTCCCGATATTTTAGCAAACTCATCGATGGTTCCTCTGAATATCCAAGCTGCAAGCAATGCTGCAAGAAAAGCTGAAACAATCATCAAAACAAATGATATAACTGTTTTTTTCGCAGATTTCAACCATTTAATAAAGTCAGCTGAAAAAAGAATCAACGGAATTGCTATTGGTACACTTACTTGTGTCAAAATATCTGAGAGCCCTCTGTCGA
>CAYXXW010000433.1:0-2596 GCA_964469115.1 uncultured Melioribacteraceae bacterium | reverse complement strand
TGATTCTATAATTAAGTTATGGATAGGTGGATTATTCTTAGTTGGATTTGGTCTTAAATCCGCTATTATTCCGTTTCATGCATGGCTTCCTGATGCACATTCATCTGCACCAGCACCGATTTCATCAATGCTTTCTGGTATAGTAATAAAAGCACTTGGAGTATATGTTCTGATAAGAATATTCTATAATGTTCTAGGAGCACCAGAAGTATTTATGAATACATTTCTCGTTCTTGGATCAATATCAATTCTTGTAGGAGTATTCCTTGCTATAGGTCAGTGGGATCTAAAACGATTGTTAGCATATCATAGTATTAGTCAGATTGGTTATATACTCCTGGGGCTTGGAATTGCTTCACCACTTGGGATTTTGGGTGCTGTATACCATCTATTTAATCATGCTATATTTAAGGGATTATTGTTTCTAAATGCAGGGTCTGTTGAATATGCTTTAGGGACAAGAAATTTACAGAAAATGGGTAATCTTACGAAAGTATTACCCTCAACATCTCATACTTCAATGGTAGCTTCGCTATCGATATCCGGAATACCACCGTTCAATGGATTCTTTAGTAAGCTAATTATTATAATTGCTGCTATCGAGGCTGGATTGCCCTGGTATGCATTATTTGCAGTCGTTGGTAGTGTATTAACTCTGGCTTCATTTATGAAAGTACAAAGGTATGGTTTTAGAGGATCAGATATTATTGAAAATGTTAAGAATAAGATGAGTCTTAGTATGAATACAGCCATGATATGTTTAGCGATACTATGTTTAATTACCAGTGTTTTAGTTATTCCCGGAATCAAGGAAGTTACTTTAGACCCAATAGTAAATGTAATATTCTCTAAAGGTGCGTATATAAAACAAGTTACAGGAATGTAATATGAATATTAAAATGAAAAGTAGAATAACTGTTTTTTTCCTTTCACTACTGTTCTGGTTGCTTCTAACAGATATAAAAGTCATGCAAGAGGTTTTAATCGGTATAGTGGTTTCAGTAATTGTAAGTATGGTTGCCGGGCACATGTTGGTTACTAATAAGAAATCGAGTTCAATAATCAGACGCTTAAAAGGTCTCATAATCTATCTTTTAAAGTTTATTTGGGAAATGATTAAAGCGAATATTCATGTTGCATACATTGTTTTACATCCCTCATTACCAATAAATCCCGGTATTATAAAGATCAAAACAAAACTAAAGAATGATTCTGCACTAACTTTACTTGCTAATTCAATAACACTGACTCCAGGAACGCTGACTATTGATGTAAATAAAAATAAGGGTGATCTCTATATACATTGGATTGATGTCACTACTACTGATTCAGTTGAAGCTACTAATAGGATTGGCGGAAGATTTGAGAAAACACTTTCGGAGGTATTTGAATGAAATTATTAAAGTGGATAATCGGTTTATTAATAATTATCACATTTGCCTATTTCAATTTCTTTGTATTTGAGGGGACTATCATAGTTCAGTTAATAAATGTAATATTATTCTGCTCCTTGTTTGTTCTATTAAGAGTAATGTTGGGGCCAACTGCCGCAGATAGGATTGTTGCCGTTGAAATCTTAGGTGTTTTAATAATTGGACTAACTGCACTTATGGGAATATACTATGATCAATCTTTTTTTATTGATATTGGATTAATTTGGGCATTGCTCAGTTTTATTGCATCACTTGCGTTCGCCAAAATATTAGAGGGGAGACAATTAGATGATTAATGAAACGATTGGATTAATTTTTATCGTTCTGGGCTGTTTATTTGATTTCTTTGGTGTACTAGGATTAATTAGACTGCCAGATGTTTATAATCGACTTCAAGCAGCAACTAAATGTGTAACATTTGGTTCGGCGGGAATATTATTTGGTGTTTTTCTTATGTACGGATTTACAAACTTTGGCTTTAAAGCATTAATTGGAATCATATTTATTTTTCTAACTTCACCTGCTGCTGCTCATGCAATTGCTAGAGCTGCTCATATATCGAAAATAAAATTAACTAAGGAAAGTGTTATCGACCATTATGCCCAAGATAATGAACTACTGGAAGAAGAAGTAAATTTAACAGAAATTGAGGAATTAGAACATATTTAAATTGAAGCGTTGTTGATTACATAAAAGTTTTGAGAGGATTCAATGTATTTACCTAAACTACGAGAAGTTAAAGAGGCACTTACCTCACTATTTAGTAAACCCTATACAACGAGTTTCCCTAAAACTAGCTTTTCTGCGTCAGATGAATTTAAGGGTAAACCCAAATATAATAGTGATTTCTGTGTTGGGTGTGGAACCTGCTCCCAAGTGTGCCCCACAGGTGCAATTGCAATAGTAGATGATCTAGAGAACAGGACAAGGAGATTGACCCTTAATTATGCAAAGTGTCAGTTTTGCGGTCAATGTGAAGAACATTGTATAACCGAAGAGGGGATAAAATTATCTAGTGAGCATTCTACTGCTACAATGGATCTCTCAGCTAAAGAGAATTTTGAGATTATAGAAAAAGAAATTACATTATGTGAAGTATCGGGAAAATTTGTTGCCTGTCATGATCACATTATGTGGGTTAAAAAAAGGTTGTGTGCCAAAGC
>CAYXXW010000432.1:0-2597 GCA_964469115.1 uncultured Melioribacteraceae bacterium | reverse complement strand
AAGAGTATTTTCTCAACACGAAAAATGTATACGTCTTAAGTACTATAACAAACATAGAGATTGGAAAGATAAAAGAAGAAATTTTAAGGCATAAAAAAGCTTGTAGTATTATTGTGACAAGTTCAGAGAATAATGAGTATATTTTAGAAACTCTTTACTCTATAAGAGAATATATAATGAGCATTGTGTTAGCATATAAACCGCTATACAACTTTACTTATTCCATATTTGAACAATCAGGTATTTTTATATGGGATTTTAATAAACAGAACATATGGACGAGGCGAAGGATTGAGAATAATAAAGAACTGATTAATACACAGAAATTAGATTGTCCAATCATTGGAATATATTGTAATGACATTAAGCTCAGTGACTTAAAGGGATGCTTTGAAGTGTCTGGATATAATGTGCTAAGCATAACAAAGAGTTTAAAAGGCGTTATATCTGGACACTATTTCTTGGATTTTGAAAATCAAAATATTGTGAGAGTATTAAAACTATTGTTTATAGAATTTAGTTGTGATCTTATGTTGGTTCAGGCTAATGAAAATAGTGACAAACTCTTTGATATTTTTATTAATTGTGATGATTATAATGATATTACAGAAGCATATAAATTTATTATAAAAAAGCTTTCATAATTGAAATAAGGAAAATATATGTTAGTTAAGAATATTATCAACACTCAGAAGAGTAATACTATGACAGCGCTTGTATGTAATGGTGTTCGGATTTCGTACAGTGAACTATATGTAGCTGTAAATTCTGTATCAGATGGTATTAGGTCAATGAAAGCTAATGATAATATTGGCATATTCCTACCGAATTCCATAGAATATGTCATAGCCTACTTCGGAATCAGCTTATCTGACAAAGTCATTGTTCCAATGGCAAAGGACTTAAAAAAAGAACAATTTATTCAAGAGGTAAAGTATACAGAATTAAATTTGATAATAACCAACACAGCTTATAAGAAAAAAATTGAAGAATATCTTAAGAATGAAGATTTTAGTATATTGGTATTAAATATGGATACTTGCATAGTTGATGTTTTTAATAGCTCAAAATTTTTAGCAAATAAAAATGTCATAGGCGGAACATCTGAGGATGATGTTGCATTGCTACTACATACATCCGGTACAACCAGTGCTCCTAAAAAAGTAATGCTCACCCATAAGAATTTGATCAGTAATGTAAAGGACGTACTAAAAGCCACAGGATTAACGAAGAACGAAAAAACGCTTATTATTCTCCCTCTTAGTTTATCTACTGCCAATATTCAGCTCCTGCAGCATCTGCATATAGGAGCAGAAATCCACATAATGGATTCATTCTTTTTACCTGGAAAAGTTATGAAATATATTAGTAAAAATAAAATAACGAACATCTCGGGAGTCCCTTTCATGGTTAAAACTTTCTTAGAATTAAGTGATAGGATAACTGGCAGCGATTCCCTCAGATACATATTCATAGGTGGTGGCCCTTTAGAGAAGAAGACTGCTGTAACCTATTACAAAAAGTATCCCAAAACGAAATTGATTACAATGTATGGCCAGACCGAAGCTAGTCCAAGAATTACAATGCTTACAGGCACATATTCTTCAAGTAAAATCGGGACACCTGGAAAGCCACTTCCAAATTTAAAGATCAGAATACTAAAAGAGGGGAATATTCAATGCAAAACAGGAGAAGCTGGTGAAATTACAGTTGAAGGACCAAATGTCATGAAGGGATATTACAAGAATCCTGAAGCCAGTGTAAAAGTCCTAAAGAATGAGATTTTATATACCGGCGACATTGGCAAGGTCGATGAAGATGGTTTCTTGCTCATTGTTGGACGAAAGAAGAATATGATTCTTGTTAACGGAAAAAATGTGTATCCTGAACAGATTGAAGATGTTTTATGCCAGTATGATGGGGTAACTGAGGCATATGTTCATGGGGTTGCAGATGAAATATACTCAGAGCAAGTCATGGCTGATATCGTCATTAATAAAAAAGAATTAAACATTTCGCAACTTATTAGCTTTTGTAAAGATAAATTGAATAGTTCTCAAATGCCAAAGAATATTAGAATAGTACAAGAATTAAAAAAAACAGACTCATATAAGAAAGCAAGAAATCAGGGAGGTACATAATGAATCAGGAGAATATTACCAGGATAGAAAAGCTAGTCAGAGAAGTTGCGCCTACATACATTGATCCAGAAAAAAACATCAATTCAAACCTATTGTTTGATGACCTTGGATTCGATTCTGTTGGATTCATCAGGTTGCTTATGGAGTTAGAAAAAGAATTCTCATTCCAGATACGGTCTGAATATTTATTGCCAGAATATTTTGACAGTATTGATAAGATAAATGAATTCATAAGTAAAGCTACAAACGGGGATTCGGATTAATCTATGGTTGATAATGTCCTTCTTCATATACCATTTAGTAAAAACGAATCTCTTGATTGTCACATTGATGCATTAGTATCGATGATTTTGTATTATGGTTATGAAGATTATACTCATTTAATCATTTCATTATGGGACTTTAAATATGACAGTTCTGGGAACAAAATAATTAGTGACCGAATATATCCTGTAC
>CAYXXW010000431.1:0-2598 GCA_964469115.1 uncultured Melioribacteraceae bacterium | reverse complement strand
CCAATCCAAGCAATGTTTATTTCTGAATCTTTCCAAGTTGATGGATCGGGTTTGTAATCAAGGATAGTTTCACTATTATTTTTTGAGAGCATAACTTTTGGGAAAAGGAGTGAACCAATTACTGCAAAAAATCCATTCTTAAGAAATTTTCTTCTATTAAACATAACTTGTTAAATTACAAATGATAAAAATCAAAATCTTGACCACCAATTTGTTCAGCGGTGCAAATAAATTAGAAAAATTACTTTCAAATTTTCAAACAAATTAACTTTCAATTAATGACAGCGAATCAAAATGACGTATAGATGTTAAATAATCAATCATTAATAGCCATTAATCAATTTTAAGTTTCTATCTGGGAATCACAACCTTATTGGTGAGTTCGTTCTTGTCATCCGGTTTAATTGGGAAATGCTCACTTAACAATTTACTAACACTTTCAATTCCCTTAACAATGCCTTGTGAAAAGTAACCATTCTTAAAATTCTTTTGTATTTCTTTACTAACATTTGACCAAACATTACCGCTTACCTTTTCATTTATTCCTTCATCAGCTAGAATATAAAATTGTCTTTCTCCAAGCAAGAAGAAAAGAAGGATGCCGGTTTTGTCTCTTGTCTGGTGCATATTTAAACTGTAAAACTCCTTCTCTGCTAAATCCCTTAAGTCTGAGTTTCGTTCGGCAAAGGTTTTCTCTTCTCTTATACTGACTCTAATTTCTCCGGAAGTTATTAGTTCAGCCTCAGAAATTTTATTTGAGATTCTAAGAAAATCATCATCGTCAAAAAAATGGTAAACTAGTTCGTTCATATCATTCATCTTGTATTATTTAAAAACAAATATAGGATGATTTTACAAATATTGAAAGTGACCAACAATTTCTTTATTTCTATTGTCAAATACTCTAAATTGTAAAATCCTTTCTGCAATGTTATATTTACGTTCGTTAAAATTTTATTTATAAACAAAGGATAAAAATGGATTTGAAATTAAAAAAATTAGATGATTTTGAACCAAGAAAAGGACCTGTTCTATTAGTTATTATGGATGGTGTTGGTTTCGGTAAGCAAGATGAAAGTGATGGAGTATTTTTGGCAAACACTCCTAATTTAGATAAACTTTTAAAATTACCAAATCAAACAAGACTTAAAGCGCATGGGACTGCTGTTGGTTTGCCGACAGATGATGATATGGGAAACAGCGAAGTTGGGCATAACGCACTTGGAGCAGGAAGAGTTTTTGATCAAGGCGCTAAACTTGTTGATAAATCTATTTCTACCGGAGAAATTTTTAAGTCTGCGAATTGGAAAAAAATTATTGAGCATGGTAAAAATGGCGGAACGGTTCACCTATTGGGATTACTTTCTGATGGAAATGTTCATTCGCATATAAAACAACTATTTACTTTGATAAATAAATGTGCGGAAAGTGGAGTTACAAAATTAAGAGTTCATGCATTATTAGATGGACGCGATGTTCCGGGAAGATCAGCACCTATTTACATTAAACCAACCGAAGAATTATTGCAGAAAATTTCTAAAGAAAAGGGATATGATTATAACTTTGGCTCAGGCGGCGGAAGAATGATTACAACGATGGATAGATATGATGCGGATTGGGATATTGTAAAGCGCGGCTGGGATGCTCACGTTTTGGGAATTGGTAGAAAGTTTAAAAGCGCAAGTGAAGCAATTGAAACTTATTATGCTGAGTCTGATAAAATTGATCAATACTTAGACCCGTTTGTGATTGTTGATGAAAACGAAAAACCAATTGGAACAATTCAAGATGGCGATGCCGTTTTAATGTTCAACTTTAGAGGCGATAGAGCAATTGAAATTAGCAAAGCATTTGAATATGAAAAATTTGATAAGTTTGATAGAGTTAGAGTTCCAAAAGTTTTCTATGCCGGAATGATGGAATATGATGGTGATTTACATATCCCTAAAAACTATCTTGTTAATCCTCCCCGGATTGATAGAAGTGTAAGTGAGTACATGTGCGCTGAAGGAATTACTACATTTGCACTTTCAGAAACACAAAAATTTGGACATGTTACATTTTTCTGGAATGGAAATAAGTCGGGATATGTTTGTAAGGACAAAGAAATTTATGTAGAAATTCCTTCAGATAAAATTGAATTTGACAAAGCACCAAGAATGAAAGCCGATGAAATTACAGATAAAACTATTGAGTTATTGAGATCCGGAAAATATAAATTTGGAAGAATAAATTATCCAAATGGAGATATGGTTGGACATACTGGAATTATTCCGGCAGTAATTAAAGCAGTTGAAGCGGTTGATGATGGTTTAGGGAAACTTATTCCAGTAATTGATGAACTTGAAGGAATTGCAATTATAATTGCTGATCATGGAAATGCCGATGAAATGTTCACAGAGAAAAACGGAGTGCGAACACCAAAAACTTCGCATACTTTAAATCCGGTTCCATGCATTATTTATGATCCAAGTTTTAAAGGTGAATATAAAATGGCAAAAATTGATACTCCGGGATTGACAAATATTGCCGGAACAATTCTTAATTTGCTTGGATATGAAAACGTTAAAGATTATGATAAATCGTTAATTGAAATGA
>CAYXXW010000430.1:0-2600 GCA_964469115.1 uncultured Melioribacteraceae bacterium | reverse complement strand
AGCAAGGTTTGGTTACAGCAATTACAATACTTCCAATTCAGACTTCCGTGGAGCTTAATAATTTTAATTGGAACAGGATTATAATCACCTTCAATATCAATTTCGACGGGTTCTTTTGGATTTATCCAAAAATTGAAATTCTTGAGTTCTTCAATTTTATCATAATTCATAAAGTGTGTACAGTAATCAATAAATCCAAATTTTTTAAAAAGGAAATCAAACGCATGCTCCAGGAGTGTATCGTAATTTAATGTAAGAATAGAAATATTACTGTTGTACTTTTGAACTGCTTCCCAGAACTGGTGGTAGTAAATACTTTTTTTATGTGTCTGTAAATTTACAATGTAGTGTATTAGTTTAATTAAGTATTCTTTTATCTCCACAAGCTTGTTATGATTATAGGTAGAATTTAGACTTTCATTCTGTTGAATAAAATAATCTAAAAAACCAAAAACAGCTTCAAGATTTGGGTAACGATCCTTTTTATGATCAAAAACAAAATTATCTTCAATAAAATTTATTACTGAATTACCAATGTAAGTCTCTCTCAACTCTTCTTCGTTTTCCTTAAGAATCATTGGTAGGATGTGCTTTTGAAGCGGTACGCCATCAGGGTGTGAAGCACCGGCACCTAGTAGAAAAACCACATCACGTTTAGGAGAATATTTTAAGAATAAAGTATTAATTTCAAACCCCTTTAATCATACAAGTAATCAAGTAACAAACATAAAAAAGGTTTTGATTACTTACTAAAAAATTTATTTTAATAGAATCATTTTTTTAACAGCAATATTGTCGCCAATTTCCAGTCTGTAAAAGTACATTCCGCTTGCAAAGTTTTTCGCATCAAATATTACCTCATAATTTCCGGCAGGTTGTGTTTTATTAACTAAGGTTGCTATTTCTTTACCAAGAATATCGAACACTTTTAGCATTACAACAGACTCTTCGACTCCGCTCAGAGTGACAGATCTTTTGTCATTCCGGACCTGTCTGCCGACAGGCAGTCTTTGATCCGGAATTTGATATTTTATCGTTGTTGTTGGATTAAACGGATTAGGATAATTTTGTGATAATGAAAATTCATTAATTATCTTATCATCCCCGCCAACAGAAATTACAGTTTTCGGTTCTTCAAAGAAATTTTTGAAGATATATTCGATGTTTTTCTTTAAGTCTTCGTAATCGTATCTGTAAGCTCTGCCGCTCAGAAAAACAGTTTGTCCACCGTTTTCTTTATACCAGCCACCATATTCTGGTTTATTCCACATTCCAATTCCGGTAGGTTCATCATTCGAATTTTCAATAAATAATAATTTACTGTTCTCATTTGTAAACGATGTATCAAATACCGCGCTTAAAAATTGAGTTTGTCTTACTTTAATACTGTCTAATCCAGAAAATACAGAAATACAATTATTTATTATTGCGTTTTCCGGTTCTGCCCAAGTAATTCCCAATCTATCTAGCATCGGCTCAGTTAAATAATCCCGACCATTTTTTAAAAGCAAAATCAGATTCCCGCCCCTTTTTACATAGTCGAGTACTTCTGTGCTGTTCCAAAAACCCACCTCATTAGAAACATTTTCACCTGTCCAAACAACAGTTGAGTAATTTAACAAAGAATCAATAGGAATAGCTCCGTGACGCAATAAAGCTTGAGGTAAGGTTTCGGGATAACCAGTTGAAGGTTCACTAAATAAATCCCAAAAGCTAATACTATAATTTCCCCAGAATGCTTTATTTTCATACGCAGTAAAAACATCACTAATAGTAAATCTAAGTCCGTTTACCAGCAATATTCCTTTCTTGAACAAATCTGTATTGCTGTTCTTTTCCCCAGGGGTGGGAGCCTTTACAATTTTCCAGCTACTTGCTCCATCGCTTAAGCGAGCATAAGAAAAATTAATTTCCTGTTTACCAAAGCTGATTGAGTCTATAATGGTAGTATCATTTTCAAAAATATAGACCAGAGCTATTTGTTCACCTTCTGCATCGAGTCTAAAGTTTAGATGATTATTACCCTGATCGATTGAATTATCTGCCCAAAAGATTAAATGATCTTTTGGGTTAAGTGTGTTAGTATCATCATTTGTGGTTGATATTTGAAATTTTGTAAGATTTGAGAAATCGTCTGTAATATAAAGACCGCCTAGACTAATTTTTGTATTACTGGCATTATAAATCTCTATCCAATCATCATACTCACCATATTCATCTTTTACAGTTGAAATATTATCAGCTTGAAATTCATTAATAAAAATTTGAGCAGATAGATTTATTCTATTGGGTTTTCCCGGACTTCCCCCTTCAGCATCACTTGCTTTCCAATGTTCCGTAATTAAATTTTCTTCTAAAGGATTTCTAAGTTCCAGAGAGTAGCCTTTCCCATCCGCAGCTGAAGGCCAATTATTTTTACTGCTGTAACTAACAAAATCAATTTCCTCGCCTAAGTTGTTTAACAATATTAAATTCCCCCAAGTGTTCGGTAAACTTGGTTCACCCCAAGCAAATCTTTGAATAGTCGAATCACTATTAGTCGGTAAATCTTTAACTAGTAAAATAAATCCTTTTCCTTCAATTGCAACGCCGGCAGGAAA
>CAYXXW010000429.1:0-2605 GCA_964469115.1 uncultured Melioribacteraceae bacterium | reverse complement strand
ATAAAGGGAAATATTTGATTCACTATTAGTCCAAAGAATATTAGAACTGCCCGATTCGTAATTAACAAACAAAAATTCAATAAGATCATATTTTAAAAAAGTAACACCGTATTCTCTATTAGATAAATTATTCGAAGAAATAAGACTTAAATTTGCATAATTGCTATCTCCCCATTCAAATTCAAAGAGTTTATTTAATGTTAACAAATAATTACTAGAATCAATTTTAACAGAATAATACATGGACTTGCTACCACTTGAGGATAGACTTGCTTCCTTTTGCCTTTGCGAATGTGGTATAGGATATGAACTACTGTAAGATTTATTACCAAAACCAATTTCACCTGGATATACTAAGTAATTAATATTTTCAAAGGTTTTAATTATTGATAATTCATCAGATGATAAAAGAATGGTGGTCAAATATGGTGCTGAACCTGAATAGTCACTTCCTGGCCCATGACCGGAATAACTTAGATTATATCCAACAGAAAACATTTGGTCGTCTGAATTGAGTATTAGTTTTAAATCTGAAACATAATAATTCCAATAATCATACCCATAATCAATTCCAGTAATTCGTATGCTATCCATTTTTATATGATTATTTATTTTAAATACTTCGGAAATCAGCTGATTATTACCTTCTGATATTGACCTTTTTAGAACTCCAAAAAAATACCACTCTCCATCTTTAAGGAAAAAACGTCCTTTGATTAACTGATTTCCACTAATACTTTCATGATGTTCATAAATAATATTTCCTAACTTATTAAAAACGTATAAATTCCATCCAGTTGAATTTCTAAACGAGGTAGCTAAATCTTCATTCCCATCTTTATCAAAATCAATGATTTCAATATCTACAAGTTGATCATTTATATTAGGAGCTTTAAAATTATATTCAAACTCAAATATACTTTGAGATTCTATATTTTGTGTAAACCAAATTAAGATCAATATTAAGTAGATTACTTTTAAATTTTTAATTATCCCTATTATCATAACTCCTAATTATCCTACTTGTTAATAATCGATTCAATTAATTCAATCTCATAAAAGGCAGGACTAGTTCCATTTTCAATCCACCCCCTTAGATATTTTATACCAATATCTCTCTCCACAATAATATTATGGGGATGTGGATAAGTTGTTGTTGAAATAAAATATGGTTCGTCTTTATTTGACAATTCCAAAATATTAGGATTTTCGCACTTATAATCTTTAATTAGGAAAAGTTCGCTTAGCATCATTATTCTAGAAGCAAAAGTTAAAGTATGTCTTTTTTGAGTAATATTAAAATATGTTGTGTCTAAAACATATTCTATTGCAGGATCATCTTCTGTCGATTTATAAGTATGTTTTGCCCCATCATAAATTTCCCTAATATTATATCTCACAACATCACTTTCTTCAATACTCATAACTTCCCAAGATAAAATCCCTTCATATTTATGCTGGTGAGGTAAATAAACTGACATATTAGGATTATAGTCTGTTCGAAACTTCCATTTATTCCCAAGATTTAAAGGAAAATAATCGCAATCAAGATCTGAAGAATCAATATTAAAATTGAGATTAATGTAATAGGACTCACCATCTTGCAAGTATATTAAGGTATCAAAAGGCAGAATATATTCATGTCGAATACTAACCAATTGCTCCTTCGCAGATACGTTATTTACCCAAGAAACGCCTTCTTCAGAAACATGAAAATTTTTGCCTTCAATGCTTATTGTTGCCCGAGATAGCGGAGCAATCAAATCCAAATATTTAGCTTTTACTTCAAAATATACATTGGCTATGGGATAAGACACTCTTTCAAGGATAAACTCGAATTCTAAGTTTGACGAATCAACTGTTATTTCAGTAATAACTTCAATATAATCAGGGTGAGAAATCTTAAGATTATAGTTTCCTACAGCAATATTATTTATCTCTACAATTCCATCTTGATTAGTACTGAAGACAAGGGAATCAATTTGAATTTCCATGTTTGCCATTGGTATATATCCATTAGGAGAATTTTCTTTACAAAAAAGAATAATATCAACATAAATATTGGTATCTCTCTGTGTAAGAATAAATTCAAATCTTGCATTTGATGAATCAACCGAGAATGTAGAATCTAAGTTAAAATAATCTTCATTTGAAATTTGAATACTGTGTTGACCTTTAATTAGGCTATCAATAATGATCTCACCATCTTTATTTGTATAATATGAAATGGAGTCAATATTAGCTTCGATATTCTCCAATAGCATAAAATCACCAGAGTTATCAGTTTTTATTTCTATAGAAATATTCTTAACAAAAACACCAGATTCATTTTTCTCTATTATTTCATCTGCTGTCGGATTGTCATTACAGCTAAATATTGAAATAAAAAATATTGTTAATGTTAAAAAATATTTTAACTTATTCAATAAATTCTCCATAATTAAATTAAACTAATAGTCACATAAACTTGTAAATAAAATAATTAGTAAATCAAAATCTTGTCTTTATTCACAGAATCAGTAATGAGATAAAATTCATTAATTTCCTAAAATTGTTTACACTTTGATCTTCCCCCAAAAAAGTGGACACCAATAATAATCACTAA
>CAYXXW010000428.1:0-2605 GCA_964469115.1 uncultured Melioribacteraceae bacterium | reverse complement strand
ACTCCGTACATATCCATTAAACCGTCATTATCATAATCCATTCCTGTTACAACACCGCCAACACCGCCGTCTGGTCCATCAATAACAGCAGTTCTAAAAGCTTTATTGTAAAGTTCAGTTTCATTAGTCATTTCTAATGACCAAGCTTCTGTACCGCCGCCGGCATCAGGAATATCATCAACACGAAGTACACCCATACTCAAAGTACTTCTTCTATCGGCAAAAATTACTTCTTGAGAACCATCGCCATCAATATCATAAGCGAACCATTTTAATGGACGAACATTTGTTGATTCTGCTAATCCAAAATCCCACTGAGCATTTGGATCGAAATTTCCGGCACCATCATCAATACCGAGGATATCATCACCATTTGCTTCAAATACAGCTATTCTTGGTGGGGTAGTGTTAACGCCAAAATTATTTGCAAAACCAAAAATAATTTCTTGTTTACCATCGCCATCAAGATCACCGACTGTTAAAGCAGCCCATGTATTTTGATTCTCGTTGGGGAATGAAGCAGCCCAAACCGAATCCCATGAAGTTCCATTAAGTTCATACTTAATAATTTGTGGAATTTCATCACCAGTTAAAAAATCTGACATTCCGGCTACAGAATAGATTTCGACTTTACCATCGCCATCCAAATCAACTCCGGAAACTGTAGCACCAAAACCAGATGCGTAAGTATCGGGAGCATTAATAACAGATCCACGTACAAACTGGTCTTGTGCAAACAAACTTGTTGAGAAAAGTAACATTACCAATATAGAAATGGTAATCTTAAGGTATTTCATATTGCCTCCTATTGTGTTAGAAAATGTGATTATTTGATTAGAGTCATTTTATTTGTAAACACTTGATCGCCTGCATTAAGCTTGTAAAAATAATTGCCCGATGCAAGATTTGAAGCATCAAAAGTTACTTTATATGTGCCTGCCGATAGTCTGGCAGAGTTTACTAATTTGGTGACCAATTCACCATTTATACTGTAGATAGCTAAATCAACTTGCTGATCTTTATTCAACTTAAACTCAATAGTTGTAGTTGGATTAAATGGGTTAGGATAGTTTTGACTTAAGCTAACCTCATTTGGAATTGTTTCATTGATAACCTCAACACTAGTAATTGTAAGTTCTACTGTTGGCAGTTCCCCGGAATATAGCCATTTATCTATTGTCCAGCCAAACCATGATTGGGTATATAGCGCCATATTTTTATCAAAATCCACTGCATAATTAGATGCGTATCCTGAAGCATTATTTTCCGGGTTATGATTATTATACGCACCTTCGATTGCAAAATTCCACTCAGCTGTATTCACTGTATCTAAAACTTCACCGGTATTGGGATTTGCTATGTAAATTCTTCCATACTCATAACCATCACCACCTAAATAGTCCGTATCGTGAGTGATGAATAGAAGATTTTTAGAAGGCATTAGCTGGAGTCCGTGCGGTCCAACACTAAAAGCATCATCTTCCAAACCAGAGGAAGGAATAAATTCTCCATCAACAGTAAACTCAAATGCTTCATATTGAGAATAACCTGTTGTAGGATCACCTATATAACAGTAAACCTTATTTTCATCAAAATTGCTCACATAAATTACTGTTCCATCACCATTAACGGTTATACCTCTTGGATCTCCAACTTCAGGAAGATCAAACTCTTGAAGAACAGTACCGGTTGTACCTCCAGATGACCAAGCAGGAGCATTATCGGGATTGTCTAGAACAACAACTGAGCCGACATTAACAGAATCGCCTCGTTTAGTAACGTATATTCTTCCTGCATCATCAAGATCAATTGCCCAAATATACTCTTCAAGTTTAAATCTCTGAGCATATGAATAAAGACTGTCTTCCTGCAGTTCGAATACAAGCACACTGTTGCTGCCTTCTTCATTATTTGCAACATAAATTAAATTGCCTTTAGCAGCAAGATCATTTGCTTCATAAACAAATTCTTGATCGAAAGCGTCAATCCATATAGATTGAATATCTGAACTATTATATGGAAACTGAGTCAGCATACCACTGTTTTTGCCTGCATCTCTGTAAGCAACTAAATAATAAGAATTACGACTTCCTCTATTCACTAAAGCAACAAAAGAGTTTTCTTCAACTACTGTAACAGATATAACATTTAAACCTGCACTGTTTGCAGAATCGGGGCTATCAGATGTAACATACTCAACAGCCCATTCACCATCAAAAGTTTGTGCGCTGGCTAGACTTATAAATACAAGAAAAAAGATTAAAATTTGTGTGAGATTTTTTTTCATATAGATTCCTTTAATGTGGCTAGTAAACAGTTCATTAAATTATTATAATAGATTATTAAAGTCAAGATAAAGAACATTTTTAAGCCTAATTTATTGCATATAAATAGGTGTTTTTGAAAAAATATTGCTAATTGGGTGTTATAAAAAATAAGACAAAATTATATTATTTAAGATTTAGTATTAGAAGACCAGTTCAAGAATATTACTATTCACTGTTACAGATTATCTTTTTATTTTTCTTTTGAATGACTTGATTTACACCAAACTTTTTGAATATTTTGTTATTTAAGAATAACTATTAGTATAAATAAGAAAGGT
>CAYXXW010000427.1:0-2608 GCA_964469115.1 uncultured Melioribacteraceae bacterium | reverse complement strand
CGTAGATACTCGTATCAAAATCATTTAAATGTAGTTGAAACATTTAAAAAGTATTCTCCTAAAACTTTTATTGGTACTAGTAATATTCATCTTGGACATAAATTAAAATTAACGCCTATTGGAACGCAAGCACACGAGTGGTTTATGTTTCATGCGGCAAAGTATGGTTTTACTATGGCCAACTCAATTGCGCTGGGTAGATGGGTAGATATTTATCATGGCAATTTAGGAATTGCTCTTTCCGATACATTTACAAGCGAGGCATTCTTCGATGCTTTTGATACAATGTATGCAAAATTATTTGATGGTGTAAGACAAGATTCTGGTGATCCGATTGAGTTTGCAAAAGCTTTGGTTCAACACTATAAAAATTTGCGTATTGATCCTAAATTAAAAACAATTGTTTTCTCCGACGGATTGAATTTTGAAAAGGTAAAGAGAATTGAAAAGAAAGTAAGTAGAATGATAAATACGTCTTACGGTATTGGGACTAATTTATCAAATGATATTCCCGGGGTTACACCGCTAAACATAGTAATAAAAATGACTGCTGCTGCTCCATACGGGAATGATTGGACTTCAACAATTAAGCTTTCGGATGTTACCGGTAAACATACAGGAAATGAGAAGGTAATCAATCTTGCTAAACAAGTTTTGGGAATTGAGAAAATAAAATGATATCAGCATTAATTGTAGTAGATGTACAAAATGATTTTTGTGAAGGTGGTGCCCTTGAAGTTAAAAACGGTAATGATGTAATTCCTATTATTTATGAATTGGTAAAATCCGATAAATTTGATTTTATAATTGCAACTCAAGATTGGCATCCTAAGGATCATAAAAGTTTTGCTTCCAACCATAAGAATAAAAATGTTTACGATGTAGTTAAGTTAAATGGAATAACACAAGTATTGTGGCCTGATCATTGTATTCAAAGCAGGAAGGGGTCCAAATTTCATAAGGATTTAGATCTTGGGAAAAATTTCAAAGTATTTAAAAAGGGTAAAAATCCGGAGATTGATAGCTACAGTGGATTTTATGATAATGATCATAAGTCATCTACCGGACTAGTTGAGTACTTAAAAAAGAAAGATATAACAAAAGTATATGTGACAGGTTTAGCAACAGATTACTGCGTAAAGTTTACAGCTCTCGATTCAGTAAAAGAGGGATTTAAAACATTTGTAATTAAGGATGCTGTACGCGGTGTAAATATTGATAAAGATGATTCTAAGAAAGCATTTAAGGAGATGAAAGAAAATGGAATTAAGATTATAACCAGAAGAAGTATATTTAAAAAACAAAAGCCATCCTTTTGAGATGGCTTGGTAAATATAAAATTGTAAAATTTATTTAATGACTTCAACCTCTACAGCTTGAGGACCTTTTTCGCCATCGGTAACTACAAATTCAACTTTATCATTTTCGTTTAGGGTTTTGTATCCATCGCCAATAATTGAATTATAATGTACAAATACATCTTCGCCATTTTCTTGTGAAAGAAAACCATAACCTTTTGAACTGTTGAACCATTTAACGGTTCCTTGAATTCGCTCTGCCATATTACAGATGCTCCTTAAATTGTTAAAAAAATTTTGACAGAGCTTTGAAAATGCTTGGAAGGATAAATAAAATTTAAATCAACTTCTAAAACTAATTTTAAAGATACTGTCATGCTTTACAAAACTATTGAAACTAAAAAGCATAGTCAAATGTTTTAGATAGTTTGAAAAGAAAAAGAAATATTAATAATAAATGCAAAGTTTTCTGAAAACTAAGATTATTGTAGTATTAGAAACAACAAAGCCCCTAAATTTAGGGGCTTTGTTTATCAAAAAGTTTTACTAATTACTTAGCTAAGTACTTTAACTTCTGATGCTTGAGGGCCTTTTTCGCCATCGGTAACTACAAATTCAACTTTGTCATTGTCATTTAAAGTTTTATATCCTTCAGAGATAATTGATTGAAAATGTACAAATACATCATCACCATTTTCTTGTGAAATAAAACCATAACCTTTTGAACTATTGAACCATTTTACGGTTCCTTGAATACGCTCTGCCATAACAGATGCTCCTTTTGTAAATATTAAAAAATCGACAGAGCTTTGAAAATTTGGGGAAGGATTGAATCTAAATTTAATCTACTTCTACAACTACTTTTAAAGGTACTGTCTTACTGTTTAAAAATATAGAAAGAATTTTCTATTACCTAATTAATTCGATAATTTTTAGCTCTTATCTATAACTATTATTATCGTAGTATTACATAATTAGTTTAAAGAGCCAATTAAAATTCAAATAAGGGATGTACTTTAAAATTTCGGAAGGTTAAGATTGAAACTAAATATCAATCAATTTTTTATTAGTTGGAGAGTCTTGAATTATAGATGAAAAACTTTTTAAAGTTTCTTTTATTGAGTCAAGTTCAGCGGTTTCGTTTACCGGAATATCATTAGACCCTCTTCCGCTTAAAGTTTCAATAATATATTGTATTGTAAATAAACCTATGTCTTTAGCAGGCTGATATTCGTATGATTCTTCATTTTCTGTTGCAACTCTAACAAATAATTTTGTTTCAATAAATTCTGCAATAATTGTTTTTGTTA
>CAYXXW010000426.1:0-2617 GCA_964469115.1 uncultured Melioribacteraceae bacterium | reverse complement strand
GTATGAATTTATAATTATTGATAACAATTCCACTGAAAATATTGAAGAGGTGACAAGTCAATTTGATAAGGTAAAACTTATTAAGAATAAAAGTAATAAGGGATTTGCTTTTGCAAATAATCAGGGATTAAAAATTGCAAAAGGGAAGTATGTACTAATTCTAAATAATGATACGATTTTTACAGAAAATACTCTTAAAATTCTTTTTGATTATGCTGAAAAAAATAATGAAAAAGCTTTTTATGGTTGCCGATTATTAAATACAGACGAGAGTTTTCAGGAATCAGTTATGGATTTTCCTTCTGCTTGGAATGTTTTTACAGATAGTTTTTTCCTGAGTAAATTATTTAAGAATAGTAAGCTATTCAATAAAAATGCAACTAGTTTTAGTAAAGAAAATAAAATAATTGAAGTTGATGTAATAAAGGGGGCGTTTATATGGGCCATGCATCAAGATTTGTTGGAATTAAATGGATTTGATGAGAGATTTTATTTTTATTCCGAAGAACTAGATTTATGCAGGAGATTTAAGGATAAAGGTGGTAAAGTTTACTATTTCCCTAAAACCTCAATAGTGCACATTGGTGGAGCTACTGTAAAAAACGATGAACTATTTTTCTACAAAAATCAAGCTATTGCTAGAGTTCAATATTTCCAGAAACACTTCAAAGGAATAGAATTTTTATTTGCGAACTTCTTTTATTATTTGGGAATTATGTTTAGAATACCTCTTTATTTAATGATGGGAATTTTTACTTTCAAGAGTAGTCTTATTCGTAAATCAAATCATTACCTTAAACAATTATTTTATTATCCAAAGAATGTATTTAAATAAAAATGACATTAAATGATCTAAATAGTGTTTGGATATCGTGGCATAAAGTCCCCAGATCTCAAAATATCGCAAAATTTTTAAATGTGCCATTGCATGAGTATTATGAAAATGACAATATTTTAAAACGTCATTTTTATAGTTCTTTTTGGACAATAAGATTCTTATTCAACAATAAACCAGATATCATCTATTTGCACTATTCATATCTTCTGCTTTTTATTGTTGTGGTTTATAAAAAAATAATTTCTAAGAAAACAGTGATTATTGCAGATTGTCACAATAAAGCTCTAAGAAGAAAAATTGGTGGTTTGGCTTTAGTTATATATGAAAAAATTAAAAAATACTCATTCAAAAATACAGATATTGCAATAATCACTAATAAAGGTTTAATCAGTGATATTGAACCTTATTCAAAAAATTTCTTTATCCTTCCAGATAAAATTCCAGATTTTGACTTTAATACTGTAATAAAAAAGAATGAGACATATTGCGTATACATTAGCACTTTTTCAGTCGATGAACCATTGGTTGAGGTAATTGAGGCATTCAATATCCTTGGAAATAAGGTTAACTTGTACTGGACCGGAAATAAAAATAAAGCTCCAATTGACAAAATAGATATACCAAATAATATCAAATTTACCGGCTATTTGGAGTATACTGATTATTACAAGTTAATTTCTAATGCTGATTGTCTTCTGCTGCTGACCACTGAGAATGATTGTTTACAATGCGGAGCTTATGAAGGATTAAATGCTGGGATTCCTTTGGTTATTTCGGAAAATAATGCATCTAGGGAATATTTTGGTGATTCTGCCGTTTATGTGAAAATAGATGAAGAGTCAATAGCCTGTGTAGTTCTCAAAGCTATTGAAAATCAAGAAATAATGAGGATCAATTCAAAAAAAATAAAGGAACTAAGAAAAAACGAATTTAAGAATCATATAGATTTGCTAAAACAAAAAATTGAGCTGTTGCTTGAGTAAAAAATTAAATATCGTATTAATTAGTCAATATTTTCCTCCGGAGGTTGCAGCAGGTGCAAATAGAACATTTGAACATGCTAAAAAATGGGTAAACTTAGGTGCTGATGTAACCGTTATTACTTGCTTCCCAAATTATCCTACCGGAAACATTCCTTCAAATTATAAAGGATTAAAATATTTTGAAGAAGAGATTGAAGGTATTAATATAATTAGAACGTTTACTTACGCAACACCGAACAAAGGATTTTTCAGAAGAATTATTGCATATTTTTCTTTTATGTTTTCTAGTATTATTCAAGGGTATAAAAAAATAGGAAAAGCAAATGTAATAATTGCTTCCAGTCCTCCCTATACAGTTGGACTCTCCGGCATGATGCTTGGCAAACTTAAGAAGGTTCCGTTTGTTTTTGAAGTGAGAGATCTTTGGCCGGAATCAATTATTCAGTTAGGGCAAGTTAAGAACAAATTTCTTATAAAGATTCTTGAATATTTAGAATTGAAGATGTATAAGAGTGCAGCATTAATTATTGGCATTTCTAATCCTTTTATAGATTTTATTTCTAGAAAAGGAATTGAAAGAAATAAAATAAAAATAATTAATAACGGTGTTAATTTGGATCTCTTTAGACCAGTTGCTAAAGATGAAAATTTGATTCAAACTTTGGGGCTGAAAAAAAAGTTTATTGTATCTTACTTTGGTACCTTTGGTCTTGCTCAAGGTCTGATTTCAGTTTTAAAATCAGCAAAGTTATTAGTTGAAAAAGACTCAATTCATTTTTTACTAATTGGAGATGGA
>CAYXXW010000425.1:0-2630 GCA_964469115.1 uncultured Melioribacteraceae bacterium | reverse complement strand
TTAATATATTGTATCCATCGCAAGACTCATAACAAAAAAGTCCAATCCTATAGCTAGCTACCGAACTTCCATTATTATATTCAAAAATGTAATCTTTATCTTCTAACTGAAACATTATATAATTAAAACTATCAAATTTTTCACCTACTTTAACATTCATTTTAAAAGTTTCATCTTCATCTTGAATACTATTATTGATGAGTACGATATATCGATTATCCATTTTACCAGCTAACACAAATTCACCGGAAGCATTCGATAATAATTCTTTTTCAAATACTATATTTTTACCATTTACATCTTTATGGCAAAGGTAAACAGACATACCCAAACTTTGTTCAATATTAAAAACTATTAACAAGCTGTCTCCCTCATTCTTCTCAAAGTTACTAATATTAATAATTTTGGTTGAAAGATATGGGACTTTAACTTCTATTGTTTCATTAGTATTTATCTTTGTCATTTCCAAACGCTTAGTTAATGATAAATGATTGTCAATGGGTAAATCGTTGCCAGAAAATGTTGAATACAAGGCAGATAGTTTATAGTTCTTACCGGAAATAAGATACTTCACATATTCCTCATATTCCCACGATATGTAAGAGTTCAGTTGACTTTTAATTTCATCATTCAGTAGAACACGTGATAAAGACGGTATATTGGAACCAAGGTTTTTTACTGTTTTTGCAATATTAAGTTTTGCACCATCTCTATATGTACTCATATATTGTAAAAAACAACCGGCTAAATACCAATCGGGGTCTTTGTTGCAATCATCCCATGGCTTAGAAAGATTTTCTAATAATCCATCATTTGCTTCCATAGAAAATATTTCAGATTCACTATATTCTAAACTATTTTTATATACTATTCTATCAGCTTGAGTAGCAGTAGCCTCTAACCACCACATATTAAGGGATCCTTTATTCATAACATAGTAATAATCTTGAACTAAGTGCAAAAATTCATGTGAACAAGTAGAGCGTAAGAGTTGCCAATACTCAATATCAGGTAATCCTGATGGAAGTTTTATGGTATTGTTTATATACATACAACCTGAGATACTGCCAAATTCGCCACTTGAGCCTTTCAAATCTTTTACATATACATTTGTATTTCCATCAGGTACTTTCAAATTATTTGGTGAAGCTTTGAATGCATCTTTCGCTGTTTTTAGAAATTTTGCAATATCTTGAATATAATATGGAGCATATCCTTCTTCTCCAGGAGCAATATGATAATCTTGTGTGTCTCGTTTATAATCTGAATTTTCCATCACACCTTGAGTTTCACTTAAGGAATAATAAATAGTAAAACCTTTAACCGCTGTAAATTTATAAGGATACCCCCCTGAAGAAATAAATTCAAGAAAACCAAGCGTAGTCAAATGGTCAGTATCAAATTGAATATATTTGTTTTCAAAATCTATATTAAATTTTGAGTATAGTGTCCATTTCTTGGCTTCTTCATCGTAATAGCCTGCACTATAGTTTTCTTTAATTTTTTCTTCTTTCAATGCTTCAGAATCGAAATTTATTCTTATTGTAATTGGAATATCAAAAGTATCGCAACAACTTAGAGTAACATTGAAAGCCTTTATTACACTAATTATGTCAGGGCTTTCAGGTGGTGTTTCAAATTGCTTGATTTCTAATTTGAAATCTGATTGTGTTAAACCTTTAGGAATGGAGACAGTAATACCTTCTTCTAAACTTATTATTACTGTTTGCTGCGATACATTAATAGTGGTATCTAATATTGAGATGATGGAACCAACACCAGGTGGTGAAACAGGGTTGTTGTCATCGCTAGAACAGGTTTGAAATAATAAAAGAGAACTGAGTATTAATAAAATAAAGCTAAATTGAGCTTTCATTTTTTCTCCAACATTTTTTTATAAAACTATTTTTCATTGATATATAAATTACACAAACAATTTATTCTTGGTTTCAACCCTTCTAATTATTTTAACAACATCATTTTTTTTGTTTCAATAAAATTTCCAGCTATCAATTGGTAATAGTAAATTCCACTAGCATATTTTATAGCATCAAATTTTTGTAATAAATTGTTAGTAATTTAACTTGGTTATTTTGATTGGATAAATCAATAGCCTAAATAGACCATTTTTTACTTGCAGTTTTTATAATGGAAAGGAAATATTCTCAAACAATTCCTTGGTGAATAGCTTTTACGACTGCTTCTGATTTTGAGTGGACTTGAAGTTTTTTCATTCTTAACAAAAGGAACTAAAAAACCACGAATTATTTGATATAATTTTAGAAGCAATTTCAATTACTATAAAAAAACTGACTTAGAAATTGATGGAGAATTACACTTTGTTGAAAACGTTGTTAATTCTATCGGTCAGAAAAAAGCGCCAGGAAGCAATGTTGCCGGAAGAGCTAATGTTTTAGTATTCCCGGATCTTCAAGCCGGAAATATTGGTTACAAAATTGCGCAAAGATTAGGCGGTGCCGAAGCAGTTGGTCCTGTTGTGCAAGGATTAAAAAAACCGTTAATTGATTTGAGCCGCGGCTGCAGTGTAGATGATATTTTTAGCACATCTTCAATAGCTGCTTTGATGGCTGAATAATTTTTTGCCAGGAATGTAAAATTACCTGGCAAAA
>CAYXXW010000424.1:0-2645 GCA_964469115.1 uncultured Melioribacteraceae bacterium | reverse complement strand
CTTTTACTTATCGTATTTTTGTCGACATATTTTTAAAAATACTTAATGATAAGGTCGTATTTGTTTTTACTTTTTATACTGTTTCAGAGTATTGCTTTCTGTCAAGAAGTTCAGAAAGACAGTGTAGAAGTTAAACAATTAGAAGAAGTAGTAATAACTGCTACTAAAACATACAGACAGTTGTCTTCTTTACCGATGCCGGTACAATTGATTTCGAAGAAAGAAGTGTCTGCAGTGAACTCCCAAAGATTAAATGATATTTTAAATGAACAAACAGGATTAATTACAGTTTCTGAGTTTGTGGGTGGTGAAGGGATTCAAATGCAAGGCCTGAAGTCGGATTACACACTTGTTCTTATTGATGGTGTTCCGTTAGTTGGACGTTCAGCAGGTGTTTTAGATATAAGTAGGTTAACTGTTGGAAATATTAAACAGATAGAAATTGTCAAGGGGGCATCTTCAAGTTTATATGGAAGTGAGGCATTGGGCGGCGTTATTAATATAATCACCGATAGTCCAAAAATTAATGGCTTTAAGGGAAGTGTTAATTACAAATACGCAAGTTTTAACACTCATGATGTCAATCTGTCTTTAAACTACAAAAAGGAAAAATTCTCAATCAACGTATTTAATAATTTAAACAGCAGTGATGGATATGACCTTATTAATGCTGTAGATGTAAACACGGTAGATCCTTACATTAAATATACTTCTGGAGTTAAGCTTAAATTTGATTTGGGAAATGACACTGATTTGACTTTGTCTGGAAGATATTATATTCAGGATCAAGTTTATGAACCAACCGAAGATCTATCAGGGAAAATAAAACAAAATGATTGGAGCACGCATCTTAAAATAAATCACAAGTACGATGATAAATGGAGTAGTTATTTTGAATTTTATGCTACTAGATTTATCGCTGACGAGTATTTAAACACTAGAATAGACAATGTTTTATTTAGTGAAAGTTATTATGATGAAGTACTCATAAGACCCGAAATACGTGGAACTTTTAAACCAAATGATAAAGGAACATTTAGTGGCGGTATTGGATTGGATCACGAAACTTTAGATAGAACAGATTTTTCTACGAAACCAAATTTTAATTCCCCGTATGCCTATTTACAATATGATGCACATCTAACTGATGAGTTAAACGTTATACTTGGTGCTCGATTTGATAAACACAGTGAATACAAATCTCAATTTAGTCCTAAAATAGCTGCAAAGTACGACTTCAATCATCAACTTTCTTTAAAAGGATCTATAGGTTACGGATTTAGAGCTCCTGATTTTAGACAATTGTATTTTACTTTTTCTAATGCATTTGCAGGCTATACTATTTTGGGTTACAATACAGTAACTACTGAAATCCCAAATCTTATTGAGCAAGGCCAACTCAATGAAAATAACATACTTATACCATTATCTAATTTTGAAGATAGCCTTAAACCCGAGAATTCTGTCGCGTACAATTTTGGATTAAACTACAATCCAATATCTTCACTTTCAATTGATTTGAATTTATTTAAGAACAACATTAAGGATTTAATTGACACACAGCGAATCGCAAATAAAGTAACAGGGAATGGTGTGTATAGTTATCTTAATGTCAATAAAGTTTTTACACAAGGAGTTGAGTGTAATGTTGAATGGAAACCTAGTAATCAATTTAAAATTGCTGGAGGCTACCAACTATTATTTGCAAAAGATAAAGATGCAATTGAAAAGTTTGAAAGTGGTGAAGCCTTTGCCAGTATCTATGGGTTAGGTTCTGTGGAACTTACTGAGGATGATTATTTCGGATTGCCCAATAGATCGAAGCACATGGCAAATTTCAAGATCTTCTATACTATTGTAAATCTAGGAATTGATACCAACTTGCGAGGGACATATAGAAGCAAATATGGATTGTACGATACAAATGGAACTATTAATGGTTATTTGGATACGTACGATGACTTTGTTTCACCTTACACAATTTGGGATTGGGCATTGACTAAGAATTTTAATAAAAAAATTGATCTAGGAATAGGGATAGACAATCTATTGGATTATACGGATCTCCCTGAAAGTAACGAAGATCAAATATATATTGGGAATATTCCTGGAAGAATTTTATACACTAAACTAAACTTTAAATTTTAACAACAATTAGGACTTATGAAAACAATTAAAATACTTGTAATATTAGCAATTTTTATAGGATTTAGTTCCTGTAAAGAAGATGATGAACCGGAAGTTTTGCTGACAGAAAGTGAAGCGGTTTCTAATTTGTATGCACCACAAGAAGGTGGCCAAGGTCAACCAATTTCAGGTGTTTATACAAAATTTGATTTTACCTCAGGAGAAATAAGCATGAGTGATACTGAATGGGATATTGCATTTAGGGGAACAGATATAATTATTAATGGTGGTGTTTCTTTTGGTACTACAGACGAACCTGAAAGGACAGGAGATGGAGCTGCTTATTTAGCAACCGGAACAATGGCAAGTATGGTTTCTGTTGATGTGTCTTCTTTAGAGCAAGATTCAGTTAGTGGACATGTGCTTGACACTTGGTATACTTATTCAGGTCCACCAAATCATATTATAGCTCCAACAGCCGGTAAAATTTTAGTTATTAAAACTAGAGATGGAAAGTA
>CAYXXW010000423.1:0-2647 GCA_964469115.1 uncultured Melioribacteraceae bacterium | reverse complement strand
ACAATAAAGAGGTGAAAAAATGACTTGCAAATCAAAATATGATCTGTTTATCTTTTTAATGCTTTATCTAGCATTAATTGTGGTTCAAGCTTTTGGGCAGGAAACAACAATGTATCTTGGCAGCAAACAATTTGCCAAAGAAAACAACAAATGGTACATTCTTGAAAATGATAGGAAATTTGAAGTAAATGAGAGATCTATGACTGTAAAATATAAAGAAAATGTCGATAAATCTAATATGGATGTTTTTAGCAAAGAATTTAGCATAAAAATAGAAAGAGAAAACGAATTAGGCTACATTGATCTTGAAATACCGGAAGGCACTAATTTTAAAGAAGTTTATGATTACTACATTGAAACCGGTTTATTTGAAAGTGTTGAGATGAATTCATATGGGTCAGCTCATACAAATGATCCCGGTTATAGCTCACAATATTATTTATACAGTAGTTCTTATCCTTCGATCGGTTTTCCTTATAACTACGGACTTGAGGATGGTTCTACAAATCCGGTATTGGTGGCAGTTGTTGATCATGGAGTAAATTATTATCATAGCGATTTAAATATGTGGTCATCTAATGGAAAAGGTTTTATTGATAATAATAATGATCCTTATCCGACTGATGGTTCTGACCACGGTACTGCGGTTGCGGGTATATTTGGTGCTATAACAAATAATAGTAACTCAATTGCAGGTGTTGCAGGAGGAAGTGGAAATAATAATTTAGGTGCAAAAATAATTACACTTAGAGTTGGAAAACGAATTTACAATCCAAATCCGCCTTATTACGGATGGGTATATACGATTGATGGAAACGTTGTGGATGATGCAATTATTTATGCAGCGAATAATGGTGCAAAAGTTATTAATATGAGTTTTGGAGTTAGTGAAACTGCTGCGATTAACAGTGCAATAAACTATGCATATAAGCAAAAAGGATCTGTCTTAGTAGCTTCATCAGGTAATGAATATAAGTCAACTATTTCTTATCCCTCAAGTCACACCTATGTTATCGCAGTTGGCGGGATTTTAAAGAATTGGGGAAACTACGGTAATTATGGCACAGGTCTGGATTTAGTGGCACCGGCTGAAGGAATTTATTCAACGACAATATCAAGTTGGGGCCTAGTTGGTTCCGGTACTTCATTCTCTTCACCACAGGTTGCAGGAACTGCAGCACTACTATTATCGCAAGACCAAGATCTTTTACATATTGATGTTAAGAATATTATTAAAACTACGGCAAAGAGTAATTATTCCAGTTATGATGTACTTCATGATGGTAGCGGTATTCTAAATGCAGGTGATGCCGTAGAATATGATATCTATGGACCTCAAAATGTTTCAATTACAGCAACTGCCGGTACTCATCCAATAATTTCTTGGTCTTCTGTTACCGGTGCAAGTCAGTATAAAATTTATCGCGCTAATTCTTCATCAGGCAGATATAGTTTTTCACTCGCAGGAACAACATCAAGTACAAGCTGGACTGATTCCTATACTGCAGCTAATCCAAAGTTTGCTTTATCAACAAATTATTACCGTGTTACAGCGGTAGTTTTAGGAGATGAGTCAATAACTTCATCAGAAGTAAGTTGTGGAGTTAATGCTACTAATAAGAGTGCTGTTGATAATACCGAAGAATTAACGAAAATTGAGTATGAACTTAGTAATAATTATCCAAATCCTTTCAATCCGAGCACAAAGATAAAATATAGTGTAAAAGAAAGAGGAATAGTAAAACTAGACATTTATGATATACTTGGAAGAAAAATATCAACACTAATAAATGAAGTTAAAGAAACCGGTAATTATTCAATAAATTACAATGCATCGGAACTACCTAGCGGTGTGTATATGTACTCAATCAAAATCGGGTCATTTTCGGCAGTTAAAAAAATGATATTGACCAAATAAATTGTATAGGAAGCCTTTGAAAAATCTCATTTTACATAATGAGCCACACAAAATATCTTAAATTTGAAGCCAACTGGGTTTTGCACTTTGTTCAGAATGACTTATAGACAGATATTCAGAGGCTTCCATAAATAATTAATTTTAATAAGAGTGAGTTTTTATGAAAAAAATTATCTTGATAGGTTTCCTTTTTATTGTAAGCACAATTTCTGCTCAAAAATATGAACTCGTTGGAGTACCAGGTGTGTTAAGTGAAGTTAATTCAATTGTTATTAATCCATACAATGAAACAATTATTTATACTTTGGTTGGTTATAAAACCTTTTTAAAGACTACCGATGGAGGTTTAACGGCTGAACCAATCTATGTTGATGAAAACGATGCAAGAATTACAGATATAGCTATTCCTTCTGAACAGTCTATTGTTTATGGCGATTTTAATAATGGTTACTTTAAAAGTGATAACCAAGGTACAACTTGGAATATAATAAATAGTGACAAAAAACCAAATACTAAGGTAATTAAACTAAATCCATTAAATTCTAATAAATACTATATTAAAAAAAATACCAACGAATTTTGGAGAAGCGATGATGGCGGGAGTAATTGGCATAAAGTAACAAGTTTTAGTGAAGAAATAGTAAAATTTGAAATTCACCCTCTCGATACATCAATAATCTATTTTGCCACTTTAAGCAGTCTCTATAAAAGTACAAATTCCGGCAGAGA
>CAYXXW010000422.1:0-2667 GCA_964469115.1 uncultured Melioribacteraceae bacterium | reverse complement strand
GCAGATTTGCCACTACCGGAATCCCCCAACAATAGCAGGGGAGCACCTTCTGTGTTAGCATGACGATCAAGTACATCAAAATATTCGGTACGACCAATATAGGTACGGCAGCGGATTTCAGCAAAAGCTCCATGGTCGCGGTCTTCGCGGTCTAAAGGGTCAGGTATATCTGCTTTCGGGAATTGTGCTTCAATAGCCTCTTTGAGCTGTTCAAGAACAAGAACCGCTAGCGCATCAGGGTTGGGATAATTATGATGAAGAGGAATATTACTTTCTTCACAGGTTTTACAAATGAATTCTTTTAATGCAGTTTGCTTTTCAGCGGCTTCTTCATTCTCAGAGAGGAAATCAGTTCCATGTTCCAGCGCATAGGCTGGATCACGATAGTAGAAAAAAGTACGTCCAGCCATTTCGGGATTGTTGAGTACGCCATGCAATATTTCAAGCTCTGTATAACTCTTGTCAATATGCTCATTAAGCCAGGGATGTTCTTCGTTTAGATCTTCCGTGAAAGCATTATCATCAGGTTTCCCTCCGTAACGTTCGCCCAATAATCCAATAAAGAAAGGTCGGCAAGCATTAATCTCATCTAAGCAAAGTTTAAGTGTCTCATTGCGCTTACTTTGCTCTTCTGCAATTCCCCAGCGCAAATCTACTTCTACTATTTCCACATGTCGTTCACGACAGAAAAGTCTAAGCTCTGGCCAGGTGTGGGTCATCAACTTGTTGCGGTCTTCAATCATATCCTTGAAAGTAGAGGAGACGAAGATACGGATGGCGCGCTTTTCAGGACCGTGTTTGTCTTCAGATGTTACTTTGTCCATATATTCCATCTCCTCATTTTTGGGTGGTTGTGATGCTGGATTTTTTCTAGGAGAAGTAACAGGATATGGAGGTTTTTTTTTCTCTTCTTTTTTGTTGAAAAGGTTTTTCCAATAGTTCATGGTTCATGTTGGTTACTAATAAAGTTACATCGATTTTTATAAAGATGTGTTTAAATTGGAAAAAAGATGCCCTTGACCACCTGTAGCCAGAGTTTTTGACAATCTCAAATCAATGTTAAGTACCTGTTATTAAACTATGTAAGTCAAATTCAATCTTAGTGGCGCGAGGTGGTCAATGCTTCCGTTTTTTCCATGCATTGGCGCTAACTTGTATATAAACTCCCCGATAACTTGTTTAGGAAAATCGGGGAGTTTAAGAGAGATAACATCTAAGAATAAATAAAAACTCTATTTGTAGATCATACAATATCAATATATTCCTTTAAGATCATCTCGATTTTAATCTTCTGTTCCAGCATTTTTTCTGTAAAGGGTTGATTCGTTCTAGAAGAATAGACAACTTTAGTTATATTTTCTTGAAGCTCAATGCAAACAATTAAACCTGATCTTAGACAAATTATTGAACCAGAGTCTTTATCTTCAGGATGGTCAGGGAAATAATACCCTTCTGGACGATCAAGGTACTCTCTACCTTGGAAATGACAAATGTGACCAAATCTACCTTCTATGATCTTGCTATGCATTATGAATACTTTAAAATCTAAGTCGGCTCCTTCTCTAAGCTCCTTTTGTAATCCTTTTGGTTCTGTCGCATTATTTAAGCAAGAATCTAATAAATACTAGTTTTACCTTTCAACTAAAACTTAGATTAGATGTTCAAGCACCACCGCTATCCAAAAGCTATAATTCTACAGGCCGTTTATTTCAAATTGAGATTCACTTTAAGCTATAGAGATGTGGAAGAACTGCTTTCAATAAGAGGAGTAAAGGTTGATCATTCTACTATTCAGAGATGGATTTATAAATTTACTCCAATGATTGAAGCTAATATGCATAGAAGGAAACGGCAAGTCTGTACTAGTTGGAGAATGGATGAGACTTACATCAAAGTTGGTGGAAAAGATCGTTACCTATATAGAGCAGTGGATAAGTATGGAGACACAATAGATTTCTTGTTAACCAAGCGAAGAATGAAAGGATCAGCACAGAAATTTTTAAATAAAGCTAATGGTAACAATGGTAACCCACGTATTATAAACATAGATAAGAGCGGAGCAAATAAAGAAGGCATTAAGACATTTAACAAGCGAAATTTTACGAATGTGGAATGGAGGCAATGCAAGTATTTGAACAACATTGTAGAACAGGATCATCGTAATGTCAAAAGAAGAATCTCAATAACTACAGGATTTAAAGAATTTGAGTCTGCACAACGAACTCTAGCAGGAATTGAAGTAGTAAATATTATTAGAAAGAATCAGATAAAAGATTCAAAATCTACTGCGTATAAAACATTCAATTCTTTGGCAGCTTAATGCAGTATAATGTGTAATTTCAAGAATCAAGTTGGATTAATGCGACAGAACCAATATCAATGGCTTATGATTTTGAATAGTTCTAGGTTTGATTGAAAAAACCATATTTTGGATCAAATGCGACAGAACCCCATTTCGGACCGATTCTGATTGACCAGGTAAATGCCTTGGTATCCTGATGTTTGCTTAAAACATCTTATCCCGGCGAAGGATGGTCAACGCTTCCGGTTTTTCCAATCTATGGCCACACTAGGATTTACTGTTCTGCAGTCGATATTTTTTAGGCGTGGTGTTGACCATATTCCGAAAATGCCGGGAGAAATAATTACTGTCACTGAAGCCTACCT
>CAYXXW010000421.1:0-2671 GCA_964469115.1 uncultured Melioribacteraceae bacterium | reverse complement strand
TGTTTGTTAAGACAAAGATAATTATTACAGATATTTAAACATACGAGCCGCTCAACCCGAACGCCGTTGTCGTTGGGCGAAAGTGGATAAAAAGTTAATTTAGTGTTCTTGTGTAGAATTGTAGTTAAAGTTTATGAAATTGATGGTAGTGTTGAGGTCTAATTTAAACTGGACAGTTGGGTTTAACATAGTAGTGTGAGCTTCCCGCTAAAAAACAGCGGGACAAGTAAGTCGCTTTCTAAACTTTAGCTGGGTGGCAGTTAACCAAGAGGTTAGAATTAATTTTTATTTATTGATAAATAGTTTTTTAAGTTAACCAGCATAAAGTAGCTGCAATTAAAAATAGCTACTTTTTGCATAAATATTAGCGGGAACAGATAAGTTGGTGTTAGTAGTCCCGCCCAACAAAACGGCGGGCAAGTTTGGGCATCGGCTTATTGGCACCGCCGTTAGGATGCAGTTAGAAACCTTAAGGTGTAGTAAAAATTCTTAAATAATGGGAATAATGAATGAAATCAAGTGTAATTATTCTGATAATTATTGGATTTATTTTTATAAATATCTCCGAACTATTCGCACAAGCAGAAGGAGTTAAATTGAATCAAGTTGAATTAATGAAACAGTTTGTTGGAACGTGGAAAGGTGAATTCGGTGATGGAATTCAAATTATTAGTAAAAATAAAGAATTTTCAAATGGGCTATTATGTACAAGTGATATTATAAAAAATGGCAAAACTATTGAATCTATGGTCCAACTTTTTGGATATGATGAAAAAGTTGACAAATTTATCATTGCAGAATTAAAAGAATCTAAATCAGTAATTGAAATTTGCTCAGCCTGGTTTTCAACTTCAACAAAAGGTGAGATTGTAATTACAAATCCCAAGAATGCACAATTTAGTTTTGTATTTGAATTCAAAACTTCAGATAGAATTTTACAACAAGCCATACAAGATGGTAAAATAGTTAATGAAATATTACTTATTAAAGAAAACAATAATTAATTATAAGTACATATTTCGAGGAACCTAACCAGCAGCTCCCCGCAAAAAGACTGCGGGACAGGCAAGCCGTTATACTACAGTAGTTTTCTAAAAGTTATGAACATTAAAAAATAAGGAGCACATTTTATGGAAATGAATTCGAGTTCGCTCAATAACACTGCAAGAATTGCTGGCTTACTGTATTTATTACTTATTATAACGGGTGTCTATGGTGTTATGTATATACCATCACAAATTATTGTTCCTGGTGATCCTGTTTCCACAGCCAAAAATATTATTTCCAATGAATTATTATTTCGCACGGGGGTTCTTAACGATATAATAAGCAATACAATATTTTTGTTTTTGGCTTTGGTTCTGTACCGACTGTTCAAACAGGTAAACGAGAATCAGGCTAAGCTTATGTTTTCGTTAGTGCTAGTACAAATTCCTGTTGTTTTTATGGTGGAGGCATTCAATGTTACTTCCCTTATGATTTTAAAAGGTGAAATATTGAAGACATTCGAACTAAGTCAGAGACAAGATTTGGCAATGCTATTTCTTAAAATTAATGACTACGGAACATTACCATTAGAAATGTTCTGGGGTCTTTGGCTTCTACCATTTGGTTTATTAGTTTATAAGTCAGAATTTATTCCCCGAATTTTTGGGATATTACTTCTAATTGGAGGAATCGCATATATGATTGACAGTACTATAGGGATACTTTTTCCAAACTACAGTTCATTTGTAAAATATCCCACACTTTTTTTTGCAGCAGTAGGCGAAATTTCAATAACTCTATGGCTTCTTATCAAAGGAGTTAAAACTAAAGAATTAAAAGTATAATACTTTTTAATGCGGTATAACAAGCAAATCAACCCGACCGCCGTTTTAATTCGGTGGAAATTTGTAAAAAGTTGGTTTTAAAGTTTAACTTAAGTTTTTTGTAAAAGTAAAGTTCAATTAAAGGAAAAGTTAAGGCGCAGTTTTTGCTAAAGACAAATTAAAAACTGCTCTTGGTAATTTCACCACAAGTTATTTAATAAAATTTTAATAAAGGGTAGCTGATTATTTGCAACGACGCTGGTGAGTTTTCTAATCAATTATTTGAATAGATCGGAATGTGAACCAGTTCTTTCCAATATTAATGAATTGGTTGTCTTTTGATAAATAAGCAACCAATCTGGTTCAATGTGACAATCTCTATGATTCTTCCATTTCCCAGTAAGAGGATGATCTTTGAGTTTTGGATCAAGCATTTTCTTACTTAAAAGTGTTTCGATTATGAATTCAAGTTTGTCTAAATCTTTGCCTTGTTTTGAAACTCTTTTAAAGTCTTTCTTAAATTGAGAAGTATAAACTAGATTCAATTACTAAGTTCCTTGAAAAGCTGTTTTGTGTTAGATACTTTATGAAGCTCTTCTCCATTTTCAGCTTTAAGTAAAGTTTCTTCTGTAAGAGTATTCGGAATTCTAATATCAAAAGGAATTCCTTTATTTAGAGAAACTTGAGTAAGAAACATTGAGATTGCTTCAGACATAGATAAATTCAGTTTTCTGAAAATTCTTTGTGCTTTTTTCTTAACACTTGGATCTATTCGAGCCTGAATTGTTGCTGATTTATTCATTTTAATAACCTTTAAAGTGTAGTGACATATGCAATACAATTATAATATAAATAAAAAT
>CAYXXW010000420.1:0-2679 GCA_964469115.1 uncultured Melioribacteraceae bacterium | reverse complement strand
TGAGGAATTTGGGATAAAGTATAGTCATCGAAAGAGAATAATTGAATAAATGAAATTAAAACATAAAAAAATAACGATTTGCCAACAAAACCTATAAATAATGCGGGCAAAGCACAGATATTGAACTTTTTAGCATTTAACGAAATTAGTAGTAAATTAAAAATGTGAGTTTCAAAATCCCGCACTACGCATAACCAAACCGTTAGTGATCATAAAAAACTCACACTAAGGATTCGACAAATGAACGAATATTCGCCCAGAGAAGAAGAGATTAACATTATTTCTCATGCTATTGGGTTTATGTTAAGCATTATTGCTCTGGTTCTATTGGTTATACATGCAACTGCATTTGGAGATGTTTGGCACATTGTAAGCGTTAGTATATTCGGAGTGAGTTTAATTGTATTATATGCTGCTTCTACTTTATACCATAGTGCTAAGCAGCAGGAACTAAGAAACAGATTGAAAATTTTTGATCATTCAGCTATTTATGTCCTCATTGCCGGAACTTATACTCCTTTTGCCCTAATCACCCTAAATGGTACTAAAGGGTGGGTAATTTTCGGTATTTCATGGGGAATGGCTTTAATTGGAATTATATTAAAACTTTTCTTTACAGGAAAATATAAATCAATTTCTACCCTAATGTATATACTTATGGGTTGGATGATTGTATTTGCCATAAAGCCTTTAATTGATAGTTTGCCTTTAGATGGTTTACATTGGCTTATTGCAGGAGGGGTATCTTACACGATTGGTGCTGTTTTATACAGTATTAAAAAAATAAAATTCAATCATGCCATCTTTCATATATTTGTTTTAATTGGCAGTTTTTGTCATTTTTATTCGGTGTTCTTTTATGTACTACCAAGTAAATAAATTCCCATTTGATTTGGCAGAATTAATTATCAAAATAAAACGATCACTAACAAAACCTAAAGCCAATTAAAACTGGCTTTAGCCATACCGTTGTGTGCAAGCAAAGGTTTGAGAGGATTTATTATAAAAAGTGGCAACTATGGAATTTTTAACAACACAAGGAAGTAATTATATAAGTAATAATGCTTCCGTTCAATTAAGAGGTGTAGGACTTGGCAACTGGCTTAATCTTGAGCATTTTATGTTTGGTTTGCCAGGTACCGATTCTCAAATTCGGCAGGCAATTCTAGAAACCTATGGATTAGAGAAATCTACTCTTTTTTGGGATACTTATTATTCGGTTTATGTACATGAAGAAGATATACGATATGTTCAAGAATGTGGAATGAACCATGTACGCATACCAATTAATTATCAGTTATTTTTTACTGATAGTTTTGAGAAATCGGTTGCCATACGAGAGATAGACCGAATCTTACCATATTTAAAAAAATATAAAATCTGGGGAATTATTGATTTGCATACAGTTCCGGGGGGACAAAATCCAGATTGGCATAGCGACAATCATAGTGGGAGAGATAATTTCTGGTCAGACAATGCTGCTTTAAATAATGTTGTTGACCTTTGGGGGCGAATTGCTGAATATTATCAAAATGAACCTACAATTGGCGGATATGATTTAATAAATGAGCCCTGTAACTTTTCAAAAGAATCCGAAGCAACTATGATTGACTTCTTTCGAAAATGCACGACTGCAATTCGTAAAGCAGATACAAATCATATCATTTTTTATTCGGGAAACATCTACAGCAGTGACTTTTCAATGTTTTCAGAAAATTTAGATGAAAATTCTTCGTACACCTTTCATTTGTATCCCTTTTTGCAGATTCCAGATGATATGCACTCTGCTGATATATTCCAAAAATTGGAAGAAAGTCTTTATAGAGATGTGAGCTTCAAATATTTAATTGAAATACTTCAGAAACCGCTATGGTGCGGAGAAACCGGACACCCACTTCATCTGCCTGATAGTTATGATGCCTTATCTCAATTTCTTTCAATTCTCGAAACCAAACAAGTAGGATGGGCTCTGTGGCCACTGAAAGATTGCGGAGCTATGGGAATGACACATGCTGATAAAATAGGAGAATGGAATAAATTATGTATGGAATTGTCAGATAATTGGGTATTCTGGAATATTTTCAGGAAAGACAACATTTTATCTTCCGAAAAAGAAAATGACAAATACATATACTATGAATGGCTTGCTAATGAGTCGACTAATGGATGGGAAGTTGTTCGAAATAATTTGAAAAAATTATCTTTTGAGAAATTACTTCAAGCTTTAGATGATTTTAAATTTGAGAATTGCATAATGAATAAAAAACTAATTTCTACTAAGGAATTGGATATATAATATTTACAGAAATACATGATTTGTAATGGAAATATCAAAGCCTCAAACTGAATGGTTAAAAAATGAAGGAGCAAAAATGCTCATGGATATAGGTGTAAAACAAGGCGATAATGTAATTGATTATGGGTGCAGGTCAGGGTTATTTGTCCCTCAGTTATAAACTTAATGGAGAGTACAAAGTTTTTGAATTCTAAATATTTGTGCATTTAGAAATAGAAAATGGTTAACGTATAGTCCAGTTATCTACAAGTACAGCACAGGAAAATGTGGACAACTTTAAAACCAAATAAAATTAGCATTCTGTACATTTGATTCAATGTGTAAATGAAGAAAATTCAAAATCACAAAAATATGCTAGCTGTTCAAACAAGCAAATTATGTAA
>CAYXXW010000419.1:0-2680 GCA_964469115.1 uncultured Melioribacteraceae bacterium | reverse complement strand
ATGATGACTATTAAATCTTAACTGATTATAATATATTTTAGTCATCTGCAGTCTATTCTTACATATTCTGAATTTACTTCTTTAACTATTCCATCAATTGAAGCATGAATATTTGCACCTAATTTCCCCTCTTCCATTTTCCCAATCAGATCACCTTTATTGACTCGCTCACCAATACTAACAATTGAGTTAGCTGGAGTACCAAGGTGTTGTTTCAATTTGATCATAACTTCATTAGGTTCTGGAAAATCTGATCTGTAAGGAGTTGGTTGATCATAATTCAATATGTTCATTCTTTTCATCAACTGTTTGAGTGGGACTCTTCTTCCCTCTTTTATTGGGTGCACTTTTAATTCTTTAGTCTGCTCAAACTTGATTGAATTAGCTTTTAAATAATCTTTACCTTGATCACATGCTTCACGTGGATAAAGATCTTCGGGACAAGCATAAAGCGAGCAGAGTCCACATGAGCAGCATAAATCAGCATACTGATTCCAAACTTTCTCACCGGTTTTTGTAAACTCGAGTGATCTCATAACTTTATGCGGCTGCACATCATAACCTAAAAGGTAGCGGGGACATAATTCAGTACAATAACTGCATTGGTCGCATGCTGATTTACCAATTCTATTCATACTTTCTATCGGTCTGTTCATTCTATCAATTAAGTAATGCTTCTTAGGAAGAATAATTAATCCGGCACAAGTTTTAGTTATTACCTCATCAAGATCAAAAGATAATCTGCCCATTAAAATACCGCTGACAAAAATGCCGTATTCATTAACCGTACTCCCGCCAACAAATTCAATTATATCTCTAAATTTAGTACCGATTGGTACAAAAAATGACGACGGCTTCTTAACAGCTCCGGCTACGCAAATAAATTTTTCTGTCAAAGGAATATCTTTGGCAGCATTTGCAACATTGTAAAATGTCTCAACATTATTTACAACACAACCTATATCAAGGGGCAAACCTTTAGGCGGAATCAATCTTTTAGTTGCGTGATAGACCAACTCATATTCGTCACCGGAAGGATAGAAATCTCCTAATAAACTCATTTCAATATTTGTATTCTCGAGATGAGGCTCTACAGCAGAAATTGCAGCGGCGTTTTTAGTTTTAATACCAAAATAACCTTTTGATGCATTTGTACTTTCAAACATCAACTTCATTCCCTCTACAATTTCGGGAGCATGGTTTACCATTATCTCAAAATCTTTGTGAAGCAGTGGTTCACACTCAGCACCGTTTGCAAGAATAAACTCAACATTAGATTTCGCCTTAATATGCGTAGGAAAACCGGCACCTCCAGCACCAACAATTCCTGCATTAAATATTTTTTCTGATAAATCCAATTTTAATTCCTTTTAATTACTACAACTGTTTTATCATCCTGGTATTTACTTTCATTAGTAGAAAATTTTTGTACATCTTCAATAATAGCCAAAGCTATTCCTTTCGGTGATTTATTGTAATTTTTCGTAATCACTTTTTCAAGTCTGTTTTCTTCATAAAAATCATAGTCTTTATTAGCTGCTTCTGTTATTCCATCAGAGTATATTACTAATAAATCTCCTTTATCAAAATTTAAATGATCTGTTTCATATCTGGAATTTGGAGCAGGACCCAATAAAGGTCCTGTAGGACCAAGTAATGTGATTTTCTTACTTTTTCTATTAAAAAACATTGGAGGATTATGACCAGCATTAGCATAGAGGAACAAACCTTTTTTGTCATCCGAAATTTCCCCATAAAATAATGTTGAAAAACGGTCATCGCTAAATATTTTATTTACCAGGTTATTCATTCTGTACATCATCAGAGAAATCTTAATCTGAAAATTACCCGCCATTCTGATTGCACCGGAAATATACATCGCTTCTGCAGATGCGCTTAAACCTTTAGAAGCCGCATCACCAACTACAATACCTAATCTCTCTTCATCGTGACCAATTGTAATGTAATCATAAAAATCTCCACCAACTATTTCAGCCGGAACTGTAATTCCAAAAATATCATAACCATGAAATTTATGTTCATGTTCTGGCAAGATTGATCTTTGTAACTGCTTTGCTCTATCTATATCTTCAATAATTTTTTTACGCGAAGAAGAAAGTCTCCTTTCCTTAATTTTGGAAGTTAGAACAGTAGCAACTATGTTTAAAATATATCTTAAAGATTCGTCTAATTCATCGCTGTTCAGCGAAAGCAAATATTCATAATAAGAACTGTCGTCAACCTTTATTTTATAGCCAATACCGGAAGCTGAATATTTAAATATTCCTTTTTTCAGCAAAGTCTCATTGGTTTCATCTGCTAAAACAGTTCTGCACTTGGCAACAACACCTAGAATTGGATTATCCTTTAAAGGAAGTTCAAAATCTTTTTTTATCTTCTGAACTTTCCCCATTTGAAAAAGTAATTCGTAAGCATGCTTTTCCGGATTTAATTTCCAAATTCTTCCACCATTGATATTAGTTTTTGAGCTTTCAACCAATTGTAAAAGCACTTCGTGGAGCATGTCATTTTCAGTATTGAACCTTTTTGAGGCGAGTGCATCTATTGTCTTATATAAACGTTTTTGTTCCATTTTCGTTATTCTTAATAGTAGATAGTAAATTTAGGATATTTATAAGAATGAAATATAAGAAGAATGAATAATAGTTATTGGAAAAAT
>CAYXXW010000418.1:0-2683 GCA_964469115.1 uncultured Melioribacteraceae bacterium | reverse complement strand
GTCACATAACTAGGTACTTGTGCATAGTATCTACGGGACTCCAAACTCAATTCCGATGCGAGCCCCCGGGGTCATTTCTGACCACTAATTAATAATTAACTTAACCAACACAATAGCCCCCTTGGAGAGAAAGCTCTACGGTAGGTTTTTGTAAAATATATTATTGTAAGTGAAATGCCATTTCCCAATTATTTTTATTGTTAAAATCCAAGCAGCATAAGTAGAAAACCAAATATTAGAGCAATTACAATATTTACAATTTTAATAGCTATGAAACTTCTTTTAGATTCTGCCAATAGTGGAAGCATACCATGCCCATCTTGTGAAATTGAACTTGCGAACAGAATACTGAATGGGATTGTACCTTGAGCAAATAGCGTAACAAATACTAAATGAGGACCTGATTCGGGAATTATACCAATTAATACGGCTGCTATAAGTACGAGTGTGAGATTGTCGGTAATTATTGCATTTGCGTCAAAATTATTCATTATTAAATGAAGTACTATTAACGTCCCAAATGTCCATAGAAAAATTTTAATAATATGTACCTTTACAATATGATCCCAAAGATGTTCTTTGAGGAAATGATTAGGCACTGTTAAAACAACAAATAATGAAAATATTACAACCAATAAGATAGTAATACGCATCCAAGATTCTGCATTTCCCGCAAGCACACCGAATCCAATAAGAAATAATAATGTAGTAACTAATAAAAATAATGATATACGATATAAAGTAGGTCTAAGTAATTCTTTAACGATCAAGCGCTTGTTAAAGCATTCACATTTTTCCTCCTCATGAAGCGGTAAAGATGTTTCCTTAAATGAGCGAGAGAGTTTCTTGAAATAATTTGATTTATCAATTAAATAACCGGATAGTATGCCTACAAGTAGTATTAAAAGGGTTAATACCAATGCAGATTTTGGAAACATGGCAAACATTACAAAAGCTTCATCTCCACTGGTTGCTATCATTGTTGTAACAATTGCACCAAATGATACTATTCCGTGTGAATATAAAGCAGTTACCGTGAATGCTCCCAAACAACCTGGAATTGCACCCAACACCGCTGAAAAGAAATAATTCCTTAGTTTTGTTTCCGAGAGTTTATTTTGCCACGAACCTTTCGTTTGAACATTTATATATTCAATAACAAGCATCATTACAAAGACAAAACCCGTTATTGTTAATGCGTGATTTAACAAACTTAATAAATTCATATCCATGACAGATAAGTCCCAAAACTATAATTCATTGCAATTCTATCTTTTGATGAAATTTGTTTCACGCTAATGAAATGATTTAATTGTTTTTAGTTCTCTTCTTAAATCGAGTTTGAAAATTATATCACAATCACAATTTATATTTTTAAGGATAAAGTGATTTTTAATCTTCTCTATTTCATCATCTGAATACTTATCCTTAAGGTACCAGTTTGTATGATGAAAGTTATTTTGGCATACATTTGCTGAAGTAAAAAGCTCGTATAAATATGCTTTTAAAAATGCCAGCTCATGAATCTGCATGGGTAAATTTGTACTTTTCATAATATTAAACTCATAATTTCCAGTTCTGCTTTGAGAGAGCAAAGAAATTTGTCTTTTGTTCATCATTCATTTGATCAAAAGATACTTTTAATTTATACCCGGAGAACTTTTCTTTAAGTATAGTTGTAATTGAAGTTAAAATCATATCTCTTATTTCGATTGGTATTGTTATCATTGGTAAAACAAGCGTTAAATATATTTCCTTTACTTCATGATTAATATCAGCATTTCCCATCATACCTAATTCAGTTAGTTTATTCGCTATTTCCGGATGTTCTATTTCGGAAAGGATATTTTCTAAATCTATTTTATTTAACTCTTTCAATTCAACCTCTATATATTGTGTTTATTGAATATTACTGCGCCATTCTTTGAGATTCCTCAAGTAATAAAATTCATTGTTATAACTAATTTCAATTAATTTCTGATTCTGAATTAATTTATTAACCGCATCCCATGTTGCACCGTTTTCAATTGTTAGTTTTTTTACTGCATCTTTCCTCATTGGGTGAACAGATGTGATATTTAATATATCTTCTTCAAAATCACCGGTCGATGAAAAATTATTTCCTTCATAACCTATAATTAGTTCGGTATCTAAATCCTTGGACTTAAACAATTGATATGCGTCATTTATTGATTCAATAGAAGGGGACTCAACATTCTTTTTTGCTGGAGGTCTTGTTGGAACTGATATGTAAGCCATGTTTGGTTTTACATGACGTTTTATAAACTTTGCTATTTCTAATATTGATTCTTTACTTTCATTTAAGCCTTTAACCAACATTGTTTCTGTAACCAAATAATTGTTATAATTGGAAGCAAATTCTTTAATGCCTTCAAGTATTCTGCTTAATTCAATACTTCCATGCGGTCTGTCAATTAAGTGCCATATTCTAGAATTTACTGAATCAATCTTTAACGAAACCCAATCTGCAAGGCCTAAACCTAATTGAACATCTTTATCCCAAATGTGTGAGGCATTTGTAATTACTGCTATTTTTATTCCAAATTTCTTACAAGCTTCTATTGTATTCCCTAAATTAATGTCAAGCGTTGGTTCACCATCCGGGACAAAAGTCATAAGCTGATGAAAGTTCAGTCGCTAATAAATCTCGGCCATTTGCAGT
>CAYXXW010000417.1:0-2691 GCA_964469115.1 uncultured Melioribacteraceae bacterium | reverse complement strand
GCGCTTTTGTCTCTTCATCAAGTCTATCGATACGTGAGATTATTACTTCATTGATTGTCCCGGGTATAACAACAGAACTAATTTTATTCGTTATTATGAATTTTTCATCATGTATTTTAATTGCACCTTCATCAATAAATGAGCGAACTACTTCTTCGATAAAAAATGGATTTCCTCCCGATCGTTTGGAAATTTGATTTGCAATATTCGAGGTGAAGTTGTCAGTTTTAAGTAAATTATTTATTAGTATTTCACCAAATTCATCACCTAACGCTTCAAGATTAATTCGTGTATGTAATTCTGGATAATTCTGATTAATACTTGTTAAAATCTTTTCTCCGGTGTCTCTATAGTTTTGTCTAAAAACGTTGATAAAGAGTATACTCTCTGTTTTAGCTAACCTATGGAACAATTCAATAAATTCAATAGATGTTGCATCTGCCCAATGAAGGTCTTCTAGTACAAGTATCATTGGTTTTTGTGAAGCAGCTTCTTCTAATAACTCTTTTAAATTTTTCAGTATTAATTTTTCGAGAGCAATTCCTTTAATTCCATTTAATCGTTCTTCATACTTACCAGTGAGTTTATAACCCATCATTGTTGCTATAAAAGGGAAGATCTCTTCTAGATTATCTGGATCAATATCTCTAATCAGATTCCCCAATTTCTTAACTGCATCAATCTCATGATCATCTTCTGTGATCCCAGACCAATTTTTCAAAATATCATTAAGAGGATGGAAGCTTAAATTTTTTCCATTCGAAAGTGCCCGACCTTCAAGAAAAGTAACTTCCTCAATTTCTTCCTCTATTTTTAACTCAGCTATCAATCGGGATTTACCAATACCGGCTTCACCAATTACACTTACAATTGATCCAATCCCATTTAATAATTTTGCAACTTGAAGTTTTAATTTTGCAAATTCTTTATCGCGACCAACCATAACAGAATTTATTTGTCTTTCTATGCCTAACTTTGCTCTATGAATCTTCTCCTTTGTTGAAACTAACTTATAGACTTCCGAATGTTTTTCATTCCCTTTCAATAAAATTGCATTCAACTTATGGTATTCAAAATCAGTTTGTGTTAATTTATAAGTCAAATACCCAACTAGTGTTTCGTCTTCCTTTCCTAAATCCTTTAGTTGAGAAGCGTGAGAAACATTACTGCCCATTACGCTAAAATTATTCTCATCAATTGCCTCAATTATTACAGTGCCGGTATTTATTCCAATCTTAATCTTCAAAGGTATTTGAAGATTTTTGTCAGTATTAAATTGTTTTAATTTGTTCCGGATTGCTATAGTTGAATTAACGGCATCCTTGTGGGAGTCTTCAATAGAACCAGGTGCTCCAAAATAGTTAAGAATAGTTCCACCAATTATCTTGTCTGTTTTACCACCGTGCTTTTCAACCTCAGAAGTTAGTATCTCAAAAAAACTATTCATTACTGATGCTGATTCTTCAGCGGCAGTTTTTCCAATTATCTCATCGTAATTTAATATTTCACAGAACATAATTGACATTTGACGTAGTTCTGGCTCTCTAATTATAGATGTAATATGACTTCCTTTGCCATTTCCCTTAGCGGTGTTATGTTTCAACTTTTCGAATTCTGAAAATAGTTCAACTATAGATTGATACCTATTATTGGGATCTTTACTTAAACATCGTGAAAGTATCTTTTCCAATGAGAGCGAAATAGATTTTTCTGAAAGGGGGGCTGTCTTAAATGGCTCTGAAATTATCTGGTATAATACCTCATCATTGTACTCAGCCTCAAATGGTCTTTTGCATGTTAGTAATTCATATAAAAGTATTCCTAATGAAAATATATCGCTGCGCTGGTCAACTGTTTTACCAAGTGCCTGTTCTGGTGACATATATGATACAGTTCCAAAGAATCCACTTAATGTTGATAAAACTACATCTTCAGAATAATTACTACTCTGTGCCTTTGCAATCACCTCAAATTTATTACTAGTTTTTTGAGTGGTGATGCTTTCTGCTACTTCAGTCGCTAATTTAGCTAAACCAAAATCCATAACTTTTAGATATCCAGCTTTAGATATCATAATATTTTCCGGTTTGATATCTCTATGTAAAATGCCTTTTTCGTGCACTGCAGAGAGAGCATCACTAATTTTAATTGCAATATCTATTACATCACTTTCTCTCATTGGTCCACTGGAATCAATAATTTCTCTTAGAGTTTGTCCATCAACAAATTCCATTACAATAAAATTAATTTCTCCCACTTCGTTTATGTCATGGATAACGCAAATATTCGGATGATTTAGAGAAGATGCTGTTTGAGCTTCTTTAATAAACCGTTCTCGGTTAGTTTTATCAACTATTAATTTGGGTGGAAGGATTTTAAGGGCTACTGAGCGGAGCAGGCGAGTATCTTTTGCGCGATATACTTTGCCCATTCCGCCTTCGCCTAATTTTTCAATTATTTCATAGTGAGATATTTTTTTACTTAACATTATTATATTCCCAAAAAGATTTAGAGAATGGTCCTCCATAAACTCCCATATCATTTTTTATTTTTTCATGAGAAGGGGAGAGTGCAAAATCAGAATTTGTTGAATAATCAAAATCATTATAAATTGAATCAGGATTGCCTGTATCAACACATGGCGATTGAATTGATAGATTAAAAAATAATGTATCAGTGAATATTGGGTCC
>CAYXXW010000416.1:0-2702 GCA_964469115.1 uncultured Melioribacteraceae bacterium | reverse complement strand
ATGTGAAATATCCAAAACTTTTATATCCGGCAAAAGCCCCTTCTTTTTCTATTCCTTCTTTCTTGTCTCTAAAACTGACGACATTCGTATCGATCTTCCAATGCGGTAGAAAACCGGTATCTCTAATATAATCTGCTACATAACCTCGAACATCAAGAAAACTTCCAACAGCGCTATGACGCATTTCAAAAATATGTTCGGTAACCATTACTTTTTCATTTCTTGACATATTAAATCCAACTTTATTTTTTATACGTATAACTATTACTTATGACGAACTAATCTATAGCTGAAAAGTTGGAAAAGAAGAAATATATTCTGTATAACATTATTTCAACCATATTTCTTAATCGCCATAACATATTATTAAACAATTAGTTAATTATAATATATTAAAATAATGCATTTGTTAGACGGAAAAATTATTCCATCTAACAAATCAGCTCATTATTCCATCTAACGGACTAACAATTCCAGCTCCTCTATTTAACACATGTGTATAGATCATTGTAGTTTTTACAGAACTATGCCCTAACAATTCTTGTATTGTTCGTATATCGTACCCATTCTCAAGTAAGTGGGTTGCGAAGCTGTGCCTAAATGTATGAGCACTTCCAGGTGTTAGAATTTTACTATCTCTCAGTGCTTTCTTTATAGCCTTTTGTATTGTACTTTCATGTATATGATATCTATATTCCAAACCAGTTTTATCCTTAACAAACTTATTAGCGGGAAACACATACTGCCAACCAAATTCCTTATCTGCTTGCACATATTTTATACTCAGGGCATTTGGTAATTTAGTTCTTCCGTTTCCTTCCAATAAATCTTTTTTATGCGAATTCTCTACTTCAACGAGATGTTTTTTCAAATCCTTTTTTATTTGGAGCGGTAATGTTGTAATCCTATCCTTTCCCGTTTTAGTTTCTCTAACAATAATATGATTCTTTTCAAAATTTATATCTTTAATCCTTAATCGCAAACCCTCTCCCAAGCGCATACCAGTCCCATAAAGTAGGGAGACCATAAGTTTGGGCACACCATTTAATTTTCCTATTATTTCTTTTACTTCAGTCTTCGTAAATACAACAGGTAATCGGTTGTTTCTTCTTGCTCTAACTACATCTTTTAACCAACCAACATCAATATTTAATACTTTTTTATATAGATATAAAATTGCGCTAAAAGCCTGATTCTGTGTAGAAGCCGCAACATTTCTATCTACTGCTAAATAATTAAGATACTTCTCTATCTCTCTTTTTCCTAAATCTTTTGGATGCTGTTTGCCGTTATAATAGATAAATTCTTTTATCCATTTTACATAAGCTTCTTCAGTCTTTTTGCTGTATCTATTTGCTCGTAGTGTAAATTTTACTTTGTCCAACAATTTTGGTTTTGCAGTAATTTTCATTGAGCTATTTCGAGTTGTGTAGGTCAAATAATCAAATCCTAAAAAGAAAGAAATAAACAAATATTCTAATTATTTGGAGTAAAACTAAATTTAAAATAGAAAAGATTTATTTAATCTTCAATAGTAATTATTAGCACAATAAGATGGATTATCTTAATTACAAAATAATTGTTATTAAACAAGACCGGTGCAAGTGGGACACAATGACAATTAATAAATCCCATAGAAAGGATTAATTTTAAAAGTAATTACATTTTATATTTTTTGTAAGTATTTAATCAAGACTTTTTCTCAACACTAAATACCCCAACAATGTTTTGTTTCCCTTTCAGCTTTGTAATTCCAACTGACTCAACTTTGTAATTAATATCCATATCCACAAGAATACTAAGCAGATCAGCCGAGATTAAGAACTCCTTATTAAAACTGTTGCAAGCAGATCTAATGCGTGCTGCAGTATTAATTGCATCTCCATGATATGCTAATTCTTTTTTCATTTCACCGACTTCAGCAACTGTTACTAATCCAAAATTGGAACCTGCCTTAAATTTTGGAAGACATTCGTATTTACTTTTATAATAACTCTTTTTCATTTCCAATATTTGCTTAAACTGAAAGAATGCATTTATGCAGTTATTATTTTCAATTCCCATACTTTTATCCCAAGTAAGTACAACCTCATCACCAACATATTGGTAAATTTGCGCATTGCAGTCAATTACAACATCTGTTAAATCACTGTAGCAATCTTGAATCATCATGCTGTATTTTTTGTGACCTAACTTCTCAGCATATTCAGTTGAAGATATTAAATCTAAAAACATAAAAACTCTATTTTCCTCTTTGGGTGTATGGTACTTTCCAAGTAAATAATTTAACAGCACACCCTGTCCAAGTTTGTCACTTATATTTAGAATAAAAAATGCTGAGAGAACTGCAAAGCTCCAATAGACCAATATAGCCCAAACTTTGGGACTGCTTAAAAAATGTATATATCGCTCTAATACTGAGATATGAAATAAATCTTTTTTCAATATAAAACTGGCGCTAATATATGTAGCAACTGAGATAAAAATAAATATTCCGGTTACATAAAAAACAGATTTGACTAAAAGAACTGTTCCAAATGGTTTCTTTCTAAATAATTTATTAAAATAAAGAACCTCAAAAGTAGCAAGAAAAAAGCCTCCCAAAAGTACAGATGAGCAGGCAATAAATAGTATTCTTGTAAAGTTGTACTTATAATCTAATACGTAAATATCATATACAGATGCGGTATAACCCTCAATTG
>CAYXXW010000415.1:0-2704 GCA_964469115.1 uncultured Melioribacteraceae bacterium | reverse complement strand
ATCTTAAATTATGGCTCAGAGAAAGTTAAATATAGAATTTAGAGAAAACGATTCTCCCCCCTTCAATTCACAATTTCCAATTGACCAATATGGCCACCCATTTACACTTAATCCAACAATTGGTTGCTACTTTACTTGTAAGTATTGCTATGCATATAAATTTACTGCCAAAGTAAAGAATCAGAAAAGAAAGCAGTTTTTTGAAAATGTAGCAGTTCAACTAAATATGCCACAAAAACTAGATAAACAGTTAAATATTCTGAGAATACTACCTCAGCATTTAAAGAGAGTACAAATAAACGAAAGTAATGAGTACTATTTACCTCAGGTGATCCACGAATTGAAAAAACAGAAACGAGATATCATGCTAGAGATACTCGAAGTATTTGAGCGACACTGGAATGAGGGCAATAAATGGGCACTGCACTTGCTCACCAAAAGTCATCTGATACTCAATCACCTTGAGCAGCTAAAAAATATGCGACATATGGTTCAAGTGGAGATGAGCATCACTAATGTTAATGAAAAGCTTATAAGAAGTCTTGAATACTTTACACCAACTATCAAAAAAAGAATGGAAACAATAAATCAATTAGCCAAACAAGATATATTTGTTCGGACAATGGCTATGCCATTCTATGGAGATAGAAAAGATGCTGAAGCAATTAAAAATCAGTCATTTAATAGCGGAGCTCGAGGTTTCAAGAACAAAAAACTGAATTATTTTGATTGGGAGCAATTAAAAAAAATTAGTTACAACGATCTTATTAATGATAAAGTGGACCATATTAAAGGCAGACCTGATGAAATGATTGAAGATCTGAATGAGAAAAGCGGAGAGACATTACTTTTCAGCGGAAAATCTAAGAACGTAAATGTCAATTTCCCTCATGTTGCAAAGTGGTCGACCCATACAAAACTAAATGAAAAATTAAGTTATCAAGATCAAAAGATAATTGATTGCGGATATTCTCAGCTGAATAATGTTGACTGGGAATACATTATGTAACATCGTAACTTAGTAACCTACTCATATTCGACACTTTTAGAAAAAGTTACGAAGTTACTAAGTTACTTTATTATTGTGACAAACAATAAATTCGTGGTTAAGGGGATAGCTCTTGATTCAACGCCTAATCAACCAAACTGCCCCCTATTATTGGTAACGTTGAGAATATTTTTTTATGGCTGAAAATATTTCTTGAAAAGCATTTTTGATTCATTAAAACCTTCTTCAGAAAATACCACTGATTTGGTTTTTCTTTTAGGATCTCCTATAAATCCTTTCTCATGTAAGCGATTTAAAGCCTCCCAGTCATGCCCTTTCCAAGTTCTGTGAATGTTGTGGCCTTCACTAAAAGAAGTCAAGTACAGTAAAGCAAGGACAACTTCATCTATCTTTTCATTGTCACAAGTCATAATAGACTCCATAAAGTTTGAATGAAAATTAAACAATTCGGTGCTTAAAAAAAATCCTAAATATCATTACAATTACTTGTATAATAAATATTTCTCTCCAAATTAAAACCGACAACTCACTTTTTATCCACTTTTGCCAAACTACAACGGCGGTCGGCTTGAGCGGCTGGTTAGCTGCGATGAGGTTCTATATATCAATATTCATATAAAGCAATGTGGGAGCTAATTGAAAGGTATCCCGCCAATACTTCAAAAGTTTCTTTTTTCAATTTCCCATTATTATAGTATTCATAGTTTGTCTTTGTTAATAATTCATTATTAGATGTAAACTTTAAAGTTTCATTCAGAAAATCGTCATTGTAAAGATATTTCGTGATTGAAATTAAAATATCAGTATTGTTATAATGTAATTTATTATTTATTCTACCTTTTTCATATTCATAAATTATTTTATCTAAATAAGTATCATTATAATAAAAAGATTCTACTTTAAGTTTGCTCTCATCATATTCATATTTTACTTCATCATAAGTATTTGCTAGAGGATAAATTGTTTTTTTTGATATGAGTAACCCAGTTGAATAGTTAAATACAGTTGAATCTAAGGTGAGAAATCCAGTAGGAGAATAAATATTACTGTTATTTTTAATTTTATATTTTAATAAGCCATCTGTATTATAAATATATTGTTCATAATAATAAATAGTTTCCCGATTTCCTCCATAATAGCTTTTCTTTGTTAACTCCCCTTTACTATTATATTCGTAGTCTTCAACACTTATCATTTGATTAGATTCTATTGTATATGTCTTTTTAGAAGAGACTCCAACTGTGGCTTCTTCGAGAGAAGTAAAGTTTACGATTAGTTCATCAGAGCACGAAACGAATAAAAATATTGCTAAAAATAATATTGATAAATATTTCATATTGCCTCCAAATGAAAAAAGCAGCTAACGGCGTTGCAAATAACACGGCCGCCCATATTAACAATTTTTCAAAATAACGAGTGGTAAATTTACCAAAGCAGTTTTAAATTTTTTTTGCAAAAACTGCGACTTAACTTTTCCTTTAATTGAATTTCAATTTAACAAACAACTTAAGTTAAACTTTCAAACTAACATTTTACTAAATCCGCCAAGTGAAAACGGCGGTCGTGTTGAGTTGCTGGTTATGCTTATTTGATTAGTATCATCTGCTTAGTAATAACTGCATCTGACATTGATAGTTTATAAAAATAGATCCCGCTAGATAAATTTGTACCATCAAATGCAATTTTGTAATTTCC
>CAYXXW010000414.1:0-2706 GCA_964469115.1 uncultured Melioribacteraceae bacterium | reverse complement strand
ACTACTTTACCATTTTGGATAATCATAAATGCAGAAGATTTCAAGGAATCGTAATATGCTTTAGCTGTATCTAATTTTTCTTTAGAGAATCCGGACTGCTCAATATATTTGTAATTATTCCAATACTCTTTTGGATTTTGAGAATACGAATAGCTATTCAAGAATAATATGGTATAAATAAGAATGTTATATAATTGTTTGAATTTCATATGATTGATTACTGTATTTAATTCATAGTTCGCAAGGTAGCTAACTATTACTTAAGCAAAAACCCATTCCCAATTAGAAGGAAAAATTCAATATTGGTATTAATATTCAACTCTTTTCCATTTATCTTTTATTTTCTTCAAGTCTTCATTTTTAACTATGTATGCCTCAGTATAACCGCATTTAGTGCAAACGAAATCTTCCAATCTTGCTTGCTTAAACATACTAACAGCTAGATTCGAACGTTGAGAAATCGTAGAATTCTTATATATTTCTCTTGAATCACACTTAGGGCATTTTCCCTTTTTCATTTTAGCACCTCAGAAAAGATTTTATAGTTATTGGAAGTAAGTAATAAGGGAGTGATATTAAAGAATGCAGAATCATAATTACTCTACATATAATTAATGACAGAATTGTAGAAATAATGTAATAAAAAACTTAAACAGATAAAATAAAAACTCATACTAACAAGACTACAAGTATGATTTGCAATGGTAAAGTAGTTATTAAAATCTATCTGCCTATAAAATATATATAGTCCAAAACTTTCCCATTGTCAAAAACTATTTAGTTACAAATAATAAGTAAAGCTATCATTTGTTATGGTTTCTAAATCAATAAAAATTAGATTTATTTAATAAACTATATCAACTTAAGTAGAATTTAATTAGATTATATATGTAACACTAAATTCAATATCGAATGAACTTGTGTATTTGTGAATTGGTAGGTTAACAATTATGTTTTCAAAAACGATCCATTCCTGATAAAATCCAAAAAAAAACCCCCCGCTACCTATTGCCGTAGATAACGGGTAAATTGTCATTTGTTACTTCAATAATCGATGTTATATTTTATGATTAAAGTGATATAAATCAAACTGGTAATCCATATGAAGTTTATTTAACCATTAAATCCATCATTAAATCTTTATGAATAGTAAATCCAAGCATTTTTAATTTAACATAGTCCTCACTAAATATATAATATCCTTTTAATTTGCCATTTCTAGCACCGGAACCAGAATCTTTAATTAGGTACCAATCTTCACCGTTTTTTTTCAAAAAACCAACCAAATGTATCCCGTGATCATCCGTAGTAGTTTTATTACTAAATCTGAACTGGCGTGCATTCTCATCAATATATTCCGATGGAATATCATAAGAAGGAACTACATAGACATCCAACTCACTGTTTTTCCCAGATTCTGACACATCACCACCAATACATATTGTATATCCACTCCTTATTGCTTTTTTAACAGTGCTCATAAAATTTTCAAGAGGAATGTTAAAATAATCTTTATTATGCCACCAGTTGTCCGAAACTTTATACTCAACATACTCGTAGTATGGCTCCTGCATCAATGACATAACTTCAATATAATCATCAAGATTTAGTTCTAAATAATTTTCAAGATACTGTTTTGGAGAAATATTTTTTCCTTCAAATTCAAATGTTTCGGGTGGAGTACCGATCCAATGATTCATTATTGATTTGATTGTTGTTAATACTTCTTCTTCGTTCCAGAGATTGTTTTCTATTACAAAATTAAGGTAGCCCATCATCTCATCAAACATATCACCAGTGCTAAGATATTTTTGTTTGGGGAGAAGCCCAGTATATACTTCAGCTGGAACTATACCATATTTTTCCCAAATTCGTGAAACCGCATTTGATTCTGAGCCATCAGTAAATAACCATTCACCTCTGCTTTGTACAAATCCCCTTGCTTTTTCAACAAACTCCCAATATACAGTCCACATTTCCGATAGTTTTACTTTGATCTTTTTAAGGCGATAAATTTCTGATTCATAATAAGAGGTAGTAGAAAATGACCAGCATGTATTAGTATTTGCTTGTGCAACTGGTTCATTATGCCAAAATGTTGTGAATTCTGATGCTGAATTTGGAAGGTCATAATTCTCAAAATCCATCATAAAGTATTTCTTGGGCTCCTTTTTCTTAACTTTAAAACTATCAACAGCAGCCTCAACTTTTTTCCAGAATAGATTTTTAGTTTCAGTAATAATACCCTTATCGCGTTTTTTATCCTGTGCAAATAAAGGATTAGCATTGAGAATAACTATTAATACAAAAAGTAATAGTAAAAATTTTTTCATGATTTTCTCCCCATGAATTTAGTTACATTATCATCCAAGAGCTGACAAGATAATAAATCTGATATAATCATCTCAATTTAAAAAACTTTTATTCCATTCTAAAGGAGACTTGTTGAATTACTCAATAATGATGTATTTATATAATGATAATTGACTTATCAACTTAGGTGAAGAACAATAAATATGCTAGAGACAATGTATTTGACTGTGAGTAAAGACGTTTCTCGTAAGGAGTGGAATAATTAGATTCAAAATATTAAATAATTTTACAATGAGTATTAGTAGAAACACTCTTTTATTATTAAATAAGGTCATATTAATGCAGAAAGAGAGTATTTATGGTGGGCAAAAGCAACCGAGCCAACTGGGGGAT
>CAYXXW010000413.1:0-2712 GCA_964469115.1 uncultured Melioribacteraceae bacterium | reverse complement strand
GATGAAACAAATTATTTCAAAAATGAGGGATATTATCCTTTAACTCCTACAAGAGGATGTTTAAGTTCCAAAGAAATTTGGGACTCAAATACAGGAAAACTACTAGAAAGTGATCAGCTAAAATTAATTCAGGCAATGAAAACAATTGATCAATGGAAAGGTTTTTTAGTAGTAATTGAACTGGATAATAAGGAAATCCCGGTTAAAATCGAAGAAATTGCAAAATATCTCAAATAAAACGCCCCCACTAATAAAAAGGATTTATCAATGAGGGCTCAGGGTTAGGGGGTATTCATAAAAGTATATAGTCCAATTATTATTGTTTTTAAAAAAAAATTAGTTTTTTTTCAAAAAAATAAATTAATTTAATTATCACAATCTATTCAACTGGAGAAGTTTTGGATATTTTCCGCATAGAAAAGCTAAGAATAGACCTACAAGAAAATCTTACATCAGAAAAATCTCCATTTATTCAAATTAAACTATTAAATATTTTTTTCTCAGAAATCTTTAATCAAAATGATGATTCTGTGGTTGAAGCATTCATATCCGAGTTTATACCAACTTATTTAACCGCAGCAAAGAATGTTAGTGCGATAGGTATTGAACCAAATAAAATAAATAATGAAATTAAATTAATTGAAGAGATTGCAACATCGGAGTTATTTTCTGAATATTCCAAAATTATCAATCGTGAAATAGAAAGATTAAATAGTGAGACTAAAATAGTTGAAGGCTCACTGAGTGGAGTTGAAGTAGAAATAAAGCAAAATATCCTCTCTTTCCCCGTAAAAATAAATAATTCCAACTCTGAATTTCAATTAGGACAAATTGAAACATTCACAATAAAAATAGATAATGACTCTTCTCTGAATGAAGATAAATTTATCATTGTCCCAACCTTTAAGGAAGTTGATAAACAACTTGAGGAACAGATAAAGATTTCATGGCAACTAGCTATTAATTATTTGAAAAAAAATTATAAAAATCCAAGTCAGTTTCATGAAGTAGTTTTGATATTTAACCATAAATTTGCTCCTTTCGAAGGTTTTTCATTAGGATTATCAATTACCATTGGATTTATTCAAGCATTATTTAAACACTACAATACTGAGCTTTCTTTATCCCTAAGCAGTAATGTCACTTTTACCGGTGGATTTGATCATAATAAAAAAGCAAGAAATTTAGGTGGGAATATTATCCGACAAAAAACAGAAACTGTATTTTATTCCCCTTACAATTATTTTGCACTTCCGGATGGTGATGCTACAATTGCTAAAGAAGAGCTTGCAGAGCTGAAACTTTTATATCCCAAGAGAAAACTTAAAATTATCAACATAGAAGACTTCGATGATTTAATAAATCACCGCCAAATAATAAATATTGAAAAAGCCAAATTAATTGAAAGAACCGGTAAAGTTATTTTAAAAAATAAAGTGTCACTTCTGCTCTCATTCATTCTAACAGCAATAGTAGTTATAATAGGTCTTTATTCTTATGATGATAATCCTTATGGCTTTGAAGTTAATGGAAATAGTGTAAACATAATAAATAAGCACGGAAAAGTTCTCTGGTCAACAAAACAAAGTTTAGAAAATCTTCGTCCGCAAGAATCCCTGGTTCATATGCAAAAAATTTACGATATCGATGGTGATGGAATAAATGAGATTATATTATCCAATGAAATGGAGTTGGATAGTATTTCGTATGGAAGAATTGCATGTTTTAGTAATTCGGGTGAACTTTTATGGCAATATATCTTTAGAGATAGTATCGCAAATAGTATTGAAGCTTTTAATCCTAAACAATACAATTCATTTATAGTTGATATTGTTGAATACAATAATAAAAAAATTCTTTTGGGTGTGGCTAGACACTTAAATGAGGCTTCTCCCGTATATCAACTAGATGTAACAAATGGAACGAGAATTCCCGGCACATTATGGAGCCAAGGGCACCATAATCAGAATGGAGTTATAAGAGATTTTGATGGAGATGGAATGCCGGAGCTTTTCATTGGCGGAATTAACAATTATATGGAATCTGCCTTTGTCTATCTGATTGATATCAATAAATTAAGTGGACAAACACCAAATAAACAAATAAAATTATTTTACAACACCCCAATAGCCGATTTTAAGGAATATATATTAATTGGTAAATCAGATATAGCTAATTTTGCATCTCAGAGATTTAATATTACAGTCTCCGCAAATGTTGATATTATTACCCGTGATTTTGTTGTAAATACTCATGAGGCAAATATTAAAAACCCAATTGGATTAGTTTATAGAATAAATAGAAATTTTGATAAGATTACCACGCAAATCGGTGATCAATTTCTCTACATTAGAGATAATTTAATTAACGAAGGTAAACTAAATCCGCCATTTACAAATGATAAAGAATATGAAAAAATATTGGTGAATGGTGTCAAAGAATGGAATGGAAAAGAGTTTGTAAAATTTCCTGCTAAAAATTAGACCAAATGTCAAAAATAAAAATTAAAAAAATTATGCAAATTTTTTAAAAACAGAATATTTTGGACTATTATATTAAAAAAAAGAAAAAATAATGCGGATCTTAGAAAAGGATCTATTCCATTTTGTTTTTTTTCCGGAAATCCTTAGTAAACAAAAATATAGTGAAATATTAGAGAATAAGAACAAATTTTTCAATGAGTTAAAATTATTATCTGATATTAAGGAAAAT
>CAYXXW010000412.1:0-2715 GCA_964469115.1 uncultured Melioribacteraceae bacterium | reverse complement strand
GTTTCTCCATTATAATATGCCATTGAGATAAAGACTCTGCCGTCATCAGTTTCGTCAATTTCATAAATTGTTGAAATATTCTGGTGATCTAAAGCAGAAGCAGTTTGTGCTTCGTAAATAAATCCTTTATTCACTTCTTTGTTTTGGGTTAATAGGGGCGAGATGAATTTAAGAGCAACATGGCGTTTTAGTTTAGTGTCTTCCGCTTTATATACTATCCCCATGCCGCCTTCGCCTAGTTTTTCAAGAATTTTATAATGGGAGATAGTTGACCCTATCATTTTTCGCTCTAACAAGTTATTACCCCAAATGCTAACTTCTATTTATTTCTTTTTATTTTTGTTTCTTATTTTGGTCTAACTATTTCAAGTTTGTTCATTTTTGCACGGAGCGTTTGTTCTAGTATGGCCAATGTGCGGGCGGCTTTATTTTGATTCCAATCATTTTCTTCTAAGGCTTTTAGAATTAAACTTTTTTCATAATTGTGTAAAGATTGTTTAATGGATATAGGGCTTTTTGTTTTCCGAGAGGCAAAAAATTTATTTATTTCTATTCTAAAGTCTTGAGGTAAAGCTGATACATCTATAATTTTAATATTCTTTGGTGCAAGAGTTACAATCCTTTCAATAAAATTTTCAAGTTCACGGACGTTGCCAGTCCATTTTTTTGAGTTCATATAATCAATTATATCTTCATGTAAAAATTCTATTTTCTTATTTTGTTCTTTGGATAACTTTTCAAGAAAATGATCTGCCAGTTTTGATATATCGCCTTTTCTCTCTTTAAGCGGGGGAACATAAATTGGATAAACCATCAAGCGAAAATATAAGTCCTCTCGGAATTCTCCCTTTTCTACCAATTGCGCAAGAGACAGACTGGAGGCAGAAATAACTCTAACATTTACTTTGATCCTTCTATTGCTTCCAACCGGCTTTACTTCGCCTTCCTGTAAAACCCGGAGTAATTTCGATTGCATTGCTATTGGCAGATTATTTATCTCATCCATAAATAGGGTGCCTTTATCAGCAGCAACAATTAATCCTGCTCGATTACTGTTTGCTCCCGTAAATGCTCCTTTAACATGACCAAACAACTCGCTTTCCACTAGGTTCTCTGGGATTGCGCCGCAGTCTATTGCAATAAAAGGCTGTTCGGATCGTGAACTTGACTTATGAAGTGCTTTCGCAATCAGTTCCTTGCCAGTACCTGTTTGCCCTTCAAGAACAACACGCACATCACACTTTGCTGCCGCTTCTATGCTCTGTAAAAGTTCCACAAACTTTTTGCTTTTTCCTAATAATCCAAATTGGCGATATTTATATATTATTGACTCAGTCGGCAAGGGAATGTTAAAGTACTCTTGTATTTTTTGAACATTACTTATATGAGGAACCGAAATATCTGCTATTCTTTTTAATAACTTGAGTGATTTTTCATCATATTCTGAGTCTCTATTTTTAGTTAGGACAGTAATGTATCCTATTTTTTTTTCTCGATATTGTAAAGGAACACACATTGCCGCCTGCACAGTAATATTCTCAAATAAGTCTTCACTAAATCGTTTATCATTTTTTAAATCATTACTTAAAAAAGACATTTTGTTTTTCATCACCCAACCTATTAAATTGGTCTGGGTAAGATGATGTTTTTCTTTCTCTAATCCCTTCTTTTCCTCCATAACAGTTTTTAAAGTCTCTTGTGTCCGTGGATTTATCATTACTATTGAAGCAACTTCTGAATTAAAAATTGCGGACGTTTTAGTGGAAATAACTCTGAGAATTTCAGAAAAGTCGGTTTGCTGACTTAGAACGGAGGCTAATTCAAATATGATTTCCTGTTTAACAAAAAAATCATCCATCTATTACCTTGCTGCATTATTAGCGAAATTAATAAACATGATATTTTATTTAGAATGAATCTTATCTAATCTCCTTATTCTGGTACCTCAAGTTTAGATCTAGATTCCCTTGGGAGAAGCAATGTTAATATGCTGGAGAGAATGTTTCACGATAGAGAGTCAAAACGTTTCTCTCAAGGTGGAATTTAATTATATAAAGATACGCAAAATATTTACTCTTTAAATATTATCAATGAAACAATCGATCGGAGACTCTATTATAAATCCATCCGAAAATTGCACCTCCAATTAAACCGTCAACAAGTCCCCATAGTAGTCCAATAAAACTCCCCGCAATGCTAATATTATAGCCACGGTAAACGGAAGAGATTATATTAGTATCACCAGAGGCGCCATCAAGAATTATTATCCACCATGTGATAAGGAACAGTCCTATTCCCCAGAACAGTCCAACAGTTAGTGCAAATGCTTTTACATTTAGTTTCATTATTACCTCTAATTAAGAAAAAAACGTTCTTTGTTTTTATTCAATTGTCATGATAATTAGATCTATTCTTTGCTTATCGAAGCAGAATCATTTTCTTCGTTTCAACATAGTTTTCAGTTTTTAATTGATAAAAATAAACTCCGCTTGGTTGATTGCCAGCATCCCAAGTAATTTCATAATATCCCGGTTTTTGCTTTTCATTTACTAAGGTTTTTACTTCTCTGCCTAGAATATCATAAACTTTTAGTGTTACAAAAGACTCTTCGACTCCGCCTGCCTCGCCGGCAGGCAGGCTCAGAGTGACAATCGATTTGTCATCCCGAACGGACACTGAGCTTGTCGAAGTGTGGTTCGGGATATCCATAATATT
>CAYXXW010000411.1:0-2716 GCA_964469115.1 uncultured Melioribacteraceae bacterium | reverse complement strand
CATTTTAGGTGACAAAATATGTTTGAATGCAGAAGATTTAACCTATTTATTTTATGCTTTGGAAGAGAAATATAATATAAAGATTGGTCAGGAAATCATTGTTGATGGCTTATTCAATAATATTGAAAATATAGCACGGGTTATTGAAGAGGCAGTGGTAACGATTTCATAGTTCTAAGAGTCAGCGCAACTCTTAGGATACGGTTAGAACAGAAGATAAAATAACAATAAAAACCCTATTATAGAAGAGGTGTAGAAACATTTAATATAATTATGAAAATAAAGTGAAAAGAGAGATTTTCTACACCTTGAAAGAAGTGATGCTGTTTACAAAGCACGGATAAAATCTCGGGAAATAGTGTTGGTCAGATAGCAATGAAAGAATATTGATGATAAATGTAGCTATAATTGATGATGGAATAAGATGTATTAAACAAGATGATATGTTATTTGATTTAATGGTTAATATTGATGGTAATATTGTAGCAAATAATTGTGATATTCAAAAAACAGACAGCCATGGAAGTTATTGCGCTGAAATAATAAAAAGATATCGTACTGAGGCAAAAATAGGTAGTATAAGAGTTCTTGATCCTAAAACTATGCAGGGTAATGTAATTTCACTGATAGCAGCTCTTGAATATTGCTTAGATAAAAACATTCAGATTATACATCTAAGCATTGGTTCAATAATTCAAAAAGACTGGCCTCTAATTCAGAAGGTTGTCGATATGCTTTTTTCTTCCGGGAAAATTATTATTGGAGCCTGTAGTAATAAGAATATATATACAGTTCCAGCATGTCTTCACAATGTAATCGGGGTTAGCACAAGAAAAGACCTTTCAGATGACCAATATGAAATTAATAAAAATAACTGTGATAATATTGATTTTATAGCATCTTCAAAGCATCAGATCAATGATAGATTGACGCCAATCAGCAATAGCTATGCTGCGCCACTTATAACAGCCAAGGTATGTGAGTATCTTGTGTCACATCCTGACTCTGGTTATGATGAAGTGAGAAACTACTTGGTGAAGAATGCCTTGAATTACACTAGTGAAGCAGATATTGTGAAACGAGAGAGTTTGATTGCTTCATATCCTGAAAAACTAGATTTTTACTATAATACAGTTAAGATGCCACAACAAAGAGAGAATCCTATAATTTGCTTTTATGATTTTTCTCTTAAAAAGTTGTTGAAAATTAAAAGGCTGTTCATAGAAAGAGGATATAGTTGCCTGATTATTACAAATTATTTAATGGGAAATTTCAATAAGACAGAATACGTAAATTTCAGTAATAGAACGATTGTTACTAATGCAGTCAAAGCACTCAATACATTTTATAATCCGGAAATATTGATTCTAAATATACTAAATGTGAGAGATATTGATATAGAGAAATACATTCAAGTCGATATGGTATGCAGAGAAGATCTAATTATTACTGATGAAGGAGTAAAGTTAACAATGGCGAAAGACATATTTCCACAGCTTTATGATTTACTGGGTGGCGATTATGATTAGCAAAACCAGAAAATTAATGAATAGCTTAAAGTACAGCTTCCGGGTGACATTTAAATCATCTCCCGGTTGTTTTTTTATACGGATATTTGTGCAGCTTTCAAATGGTATAATGCCGTTGTTGCTTGCACTTCTTACCAAAAACATTTTAGATGTTATATCACAATCAACTTCAGATTCGCCTTCTTTACTTATCCATAGATTCGTATTGCTTTCGATATATGTACTTGGTTTGGGATTGTTTCGGAGCACGATATCAAAGCTTGGTGAATATTATTTGCAGGTTCATACGGAACTTATTAGTAAATACATTGAACTTACAATTGCAAGAAAGTCAGCTTCATTAGATATATCATACTTTGATTCAACTAATATTTATGACGAACTACAAAATGTCAGGAGAGATTCGTCGGCATTATCAATGATGACAAATCAAATATTTGATTTAGTCAGAATTTCTGTACAACTAGTGAGTGCATTGGTAGTTATGATTACATTCAATATGTATATAGCGATAGGACTTCTTTTACTGTATATTCCATTTGCTCTTATAAGCAGAAAACATACTAAAATTGCATATGACTGGATACGCAGTCAAGTCAAAGAAAGACGACATATGGGTTACTCAATTGGCCTTCTTAGCAATAAAATGACTGCCAAGGAGCTAAGACTCTATGATTATGGAGATGAAATGATCTATAAATATGAAGGGTTGTGGGAAAGCTGGTTCAATGAAAAGAAACGAGTTTTACGAAAGAGACTTTCTCTTACACATATTAGTTCTCTTCTTCCAACTGCAGCAGTAGCAGCTGTATCAATATATGTTGGGATTAATGTAATCAATGGAAGTCTGACTGTCGGTGATTTTAGCCTTTATGGAGGGATGACTGCACAAATGTCTGGTGGGATATCAGGTTTTATAGGAGTTATAGTCAGCATATATGAAAGTAACATGAAAATTGAGTTCCTTGATAAATTTATGAAATGGGAGAATCTTCTTAAACAGTCAGGGAGTGAAAATTTGAGTGGAACACCTGAAATTGAATTTAAGAATGTCTCATTTAAATATCCAAATATGGATAAATATGTTCTTGAAAATATATCTTTTATAATTCACAAGAATGAAAAACTTGCTTTGGTTGGGGTAAACGGAGCAGGGAAAACTACAATTATTAAATTGCTTTTAAGGC
>CAYXXW010000410.1:0-2719 GCA_964469115.1 uncultured Melioribacteraceae bacterium | reverse complement strand
AGACAATATATCACTTTTTAATTGATCATCTTTTATCTTAGATTGAAAATAATCAGGATTTTGATAGGCTTGTTTCAATTTAATAATCTCTTCATCATTAGGTAATTCTAGTAATGGGATTTGTAAATATTCAAGAGCAATATTTGGATTAGCTTTAATAGTGTATGATTTTAGAAAAGCCAATAAACCCTCTAATGAGATTTCTTTTGATAAATATCTTTTCATTAATAAAATATCACTATTAACAGAATCTGGATTCTTTTCCTCATATTTTTTTAGGTTATTTATGCCTTCATTTAAATTATTATCTAATATTTGAGCAAAAGCTAAGTTCAATAATGGCAAATCCAAATCATATCCAGGAATTGATGCTGCTTTCGCTTGTTCAATTGCTTCGGAAAAATTACCAAGTAGAATATTCAAATAAGATAAGTTATCTATCGAAGCATGATAGTTTGTGAAAGTATAACTTAATCTTTCAGAATAACATAACTCAATTGCTTGTTCATATGATGTCTTAGCTTCTGCAAATCGACCTAATTCCATTAAGTAATTTCCATAGTTATAATAAGCTCTATCGTTATCGGGGTTTTTTGAAATTTCTTTTTCTAAATATTTAAGAGCTTCTTCATATTTTCCACTATTGTGTTTATATATCGCTATTTTGATTCTATAATCAGGAATTTGGGTAGTAGCACACGATGTTAAGAAATTTATTAATATAATCAAAATTAGTAATTCTATAAAAATTCTCATATAATCTCCTAAATGTTTTATTTATTCTTTAACACATAATGTTCCGCGTGTGCTGTGAAATATTACTGACACGCTTGTTAGCAGCATCTTTAATTACTTTAGCAACAGACATTTCTTAACAACTTCAATTTTACCGTTAACTTTTAAATTATACAGATAAACGCCTGAACTAACAGGTTCACCTAATTCATCATCTCCATTCCAGATGATTAAATGTGCACCTTTCGCATATTGGTTTTGAGTTAGTGTTTTGATTTTTTGCCCCTTTATGTTGAAAATTGCTAAATCAACTTTACTTTCATCTGGGATTGAAAAAGAAATCGTTGTTGTAGGATTGAACGGATTGGGGTAATTTGATATTTGATAATTGGTTGTTGGTAATAGATCATTGGTAATTCCAACAGGTTCACCTAAAAGATTTTCATACGCACCAATATCAGGCATACTGCCCAATGGAGTTGGTCTAGGGATACCATCCAAATCAAACTCAGGACATATATAAGTAATCTCTCCAATAGTTAGTTCACCAATTCCTCCTCCAATGCATGGGCTTATATCTTGAAGATGGAAATCAAATAAAAATGGATCAATAAATAGAGGATCTGAATCTATACAATCTATATAATCTCCATTAAATCCTGTAGCTCCATCACCACCAAATGCATCAACGCCACCTTCAATGTTGCAATTGTAAAAATCAGGATGAATGTCAGTTGCTTCCAGATACACTTGATTGCCGTTATTCGCAGTATTTCCCCAGATGTTATTATTTATCAGCAGAATATCTGAGCACCAAATTACTAATCCACCTCCAATAGAAGCTTCATTATTCACGATTGTGTTATTCATGATAATAATTGAATCTGAATCGCATCTGATCCCACCACATCTGAAAGCAGCCTGATTACCGTATATCAAATTATTACTAATTAGTGTTGTTGAATCACCCATATTTCCGACTTGTATTCCAGCAGTATCAATTCCAGAATTGTATGCAATAATATTATTTGTTATAATGGGGTATGATTCCCAAACGCGAATTCCAACAGCAATATAGGCATGATTAAAACTAATAATGTTATTCCTAATAATTGGAGAAGAGTTATTGTAAAGTGATATTCCACACCCGGAACCTCCACCCGGATCCTCACTAATAGAATTATTGTACGAGATATCGTTAAATTCAATTACTGGAGAAGAAGAATAAGAACAATAAATACCGGCTCCGCCTGATTCAGCAAAATTATGATAAAGGGTTGAATATGCAATTTGTACTTTGCTAAAATATTTAAAGTAAAAAGCACCGCCTAACCAATCTTCTAATTCTGGGCCAACAGCTTTGGCATATTCGAAGTGACAATAATTGAATTTTGATGAATCATTTGTAGCAGGAGTATTATCGAAACGAATTCCGTGCCAGCCAATATGAGAATAGTTATAATAACCAGTTGTATCAACAACTGTAAATCTAATGCTGTCCTGCTCTGTGCCAATTGCCATAATTTGCCCTTGAACATTGAGTTTGTAATGTCCTTGAAATTCTACAACCACTCCATGATCAATTGTTAATGTTTCTCCATCAGGAATTGTTACTTCTCCTTCAATTAAGTATGGAGAACCGTCTATCAACCAGTTTCCTGAAATATCTCCAGCAGGAATTGTCGTCTGAGAGAGCAGAAATGTATAACTTAATAAGAGAATAAAAACGAACATTAACTTCTTCATCTTTCACCTCATTCTAATATTGCTGCTAATGTTTGGCAGCTGCCACGCTCTTCTTGCTTTTCTCCTTGCTTGGCTGTGGAGCTGTTTGTTACCAGCATTATCTTTTTAAACACTTTTTTAAGTAGTTAATTTTATTGATAAGAATATTTAAATTTTCTTTGTTAAATTCACTATCAGTAGATAGCAATAAAGATTTAGCTTTTAAGGTACAATTTAAAGCATTCTCATAATCGTTTTC
>CAYXXW010000409.1:0-2729 GCA_964469115.1 uncultured Melioribacteraceae bacterium | reverse complement strand
ATACCATCGCCCAGTTTATATCTAATAATAGGAAAGGATTTGGATAACAAATTGGTCACTAATATTTCACCTTCCTCTTCTTCAACGATTACATTTTCCATGGCAATATGCATACTACCTTTAGGGCATTCAAAAGCAATTATTCCAGATTCCGTTGAACCATATTCATTGATTATTTTTACACCAAATGCCTTTTTAACTTCCTCCTGATAACTCTCATAAACTTTTTCGGCAGTACCTTTTACCATTTTCAGGGCATAGTCATTCTGGGAACCACTTTTATTTACCAGTTTGGCCACTTCATAAATCATGGAAGAATAACCATGCAAATATTTTGTACTCTTCAGTTTTTGTGCAAATTTTTCAATGTCAGTATCGGTGTAGGAAAATAGCCTAAATCTATTTTGAAGCCAATCCAATATTTTAATTCTGAAGGCCTCTTTAGAATTGATATTGTATCCCCAGAGGTAGGCATTCTTGTCCCAAGGGTTAACGTTATACCAGCCATACCCTCTAAAAATTGCTGCCCTGTTATGGGAATCCCATTCCTCGTTTTTAAAAAATTCCAATACTTCACCAGTGGTCCCAGAAGTATTTGAAATAAATAATTTTTTAAAAGGATAATTTGACTGTATCTGTTTGTTGTATTTTATCAAGGTTTCCTTTGAAATGGGAGGCAACAATTTCAATTGTTCTAAATCCCGAAATTCAGTTGGATCAAAATTATTGTTATCAAAAAGAAGTTTATAGTAGGGAGAATTGTCATAGGCAAACTCTAAAAACTTCCTGCATTTGTTGATTTGATAATCAACCAACTTTTTATGGGACCAACCATCCGATTCCTCCAAAAATGAAAGATAATCATATAAGGATGGGTTCCGTAGACGGACACCATATTTAAAAAGTAACTTATGCATCATATTATTTTAGTACTTACTCTTATGTCAGAGGATTTTTTATTAGTTTAATTCTAGGTTTTTATTTATGAATTTCTAGATATTTTCTATCAGTCTATGATTAGGAACAATGGTCAATAGATATCATTTATTTGTTGTATTAAATTTCATATTAAATATGCCAGTCAAGTGGTCTTACAGTTTTATTTTTTAAAAGCAGCATCAAAGACAAATAAATCTTCTATTTGATGCAAATGATGTATGGATATTAGTCCTTCATGAAAATCGGGTTCAACGATTACACTTATTTCTTCTACATACGAGTTGATTGTAAGTTCCTTGATCTTATTAATATTTAAGGCCCTACCGTAAATACCTTCTACATTTCTTTGGGAAGGTCTAAAAATTTCATTGCCGTAACTAAAAATTGCTCCACCATTTCTACCCGTTCTGGAATCTATAATCACCGGATTCTGTGCATGTGGTATTAAGTTGTTGAGTTTTACCGTATCTACCTTATAAATAAACAACTCACTGTTCAAGGGCAAATTCTGGATTTCCTTTTTATTTATAAACAACCATTTCTGCCCCTCTTTATCGTTATAAAAAGAAGCATCTGCCACTAGCTCTCCTTCGAAGGCTGTTGTATATAGCTCCCATTTATTTGGAAATTGGATACATTTATAAATCTCCAGTCTTTTGTTGTCCATGGTTTCCGGCATAAGAAATATTTCTCCCTCATCTTCAAAAATAAAAGGGTAGGACAAATGATAATCCATCTCCAGAACATCAACAACATTGGTTATTTGGTCATTCTCAATGCTACCACAAGAAAGTCTTCCTTTTTTTGTTTTGTAGCAGAAGGTTTCAAAAAAAACATAGCATTTATTACCAAAACGAAAAAGAAATGGATCTGCCCAAAATTCATCTTTGGGTGGTATTGCCTGCTTTAATCTAGATAGTTCGGTGTTTAAAAAATCTCCTTCGCCTAAAAATAAAGTCCAGCGTTGATAGTTTGCCCCTAATAGTTTACTATTAATAGCTTTAAAGATTTTTTTAGCTAGTGCGAAATAAAAACTGGATGAGTATTTTAAAACATCATTTAGATTGGGCGAAGTAGAAAGTGCATTAGAAATTTTCTGTGCTTTTCTGGCCATAATGGTTCCGCTACTTATTGTCCTTAAGTTTTTCAGCAACAAAGAAACGGATCCTTCCAAAATTTCATCCTTTGTTTTCACCAAGGACCAATGTGGACTAAAATATGCCCTGTCAATCACAGAATCATCCTCTACCTCTCCTTTGATTTGCAGCAAAGCCACCTCAATAGCAGGTTCTTTATTAAGTAATTCCACAAATCCAATAAATACATTGCGATTTACAGAATTTTTAGAATGTAAAAGGGACCAAATACCATGTATTGCTACCTTTCTTATTTCTCCTTCAATGTTATGGAGACCTGAATTCCAAAGTACATCTAAATTGTACTCTTTAATTTTTTTCAAATCCTCAGTCCTAAAACAATTAATTTCATTTTCATCATTGCCTTGCAGTTTTATAGTTGCGCAAGTATTCAAGTAATCCTGTATGCTTTTTTTATTTACCGTATTAATTTTCTTAAAAAAGAACTTTCTCTCAATAGCCAATTGTGTTTTTAAAACCAATTCTCCAAAACCTCTTTTAGGTGTATTGTGTTGCCTAGATTCGTATAATTCCTTTTTTTCATTACTTCCAGAAAATCTGGCATCCTGTATTAATAGACAAAGCTCAAATTTTGGATCCTTTCTAATACCGTCTATTACCCGAAGCTCCCAGTTCTCTAGTCTTTCAAATTCT
>CAYXXW010000408.1:0-2730 GCA_964469115.1 uncultured Melioribacteraceae bacterium | reverse complement strand
CAGACCAGCGTTAAATCGAGTGTTTTTGACATTAAATAGAGATGCTGGATTATTGATATTTACTTCATTCATCGTAATTAAAGAAGTTCCTACACCACCCATAGAAAGTTTGAATGCAGAATTTGAGAAGTAAAGGTCACCAATTCCGTATCTTGTATAAATCGATCCGCCTGAGCCAAAAATATTTGTTGTAAACGTAAAAAGACCAAGAATCAATATTATTTTTTTTATCATAATTTTCATTTGGTTGTATAAAAGAGTGTTAATTTGGGAGTAAACGAAATATCTTCAGTTCCATAAATTGTTAAAGAATTTGCTCTTCGAATTTCATCACTAAGTTTAATTTCCAATCCTTCATTTACCTCATCGTCTATCCAGCGTTCAACAAATTGACTTATATCTCCGGAAAATTTATTTTCCTCTCGAACTAATGGATATCTTCCAAAATCTTCATTTACAGTTGAATTAGAAAAATTGGATAAAAAGCTCACCGCAACTGTATCGGAACCAATGGTTCCTTCATCGCTGGTTTGGATGTAAATATCTAATAATGCATTATTTACCACAATATTTTTAGGGATATTATCAGTATTAATTTTAAGCTTACCTCTTGAGATAATCCCCCCTTGCAGTATAATTTCATTATTTGGGTCTGGTAATTTTTCGCCAGACGGGACATGCAAATCTAAATTTGGATTAGACAAAACAGTATCAATGAATTCACCGGGTTTTTCAAATTCTAAGTAGAGTGTTGTATACTGATTGAGTGCGAAACCAGCTAAAGCCTGAAAACCAAAAATGGTAGTTGCGCTCGCTGTTGGGGAAAGTAAAATACCATAGTTGCTTTCAACTGATGAATCAAATGACCTTTCAACCCAATTTTCAACCAAATTATTATCTATCGTAAATCCAATAACGGTGTCTCCTTCTGTGTAAGAAAGAGATGTTAGAATGTCCTCGCCGATTGAAGATTCAATAATACTAAGAGAATCGTCATCAACTAAAAGAGGATTCCATGCAGTATTTATTTTGTGTGCTGTAAAATCTAAATTAACTTTATCGCCTAACCAATAATTTGGATAAATTTCGATCCATGCAGACTTTAAATTTGCTTCATCATTACTATATGGATCGCTAATTGAATCGGGTAATGTTATAAAAAATGCTAGTAAAACTTTGCTTGATACATTCTTGTAATTACCTAAGAGTAGAGATGATGATGAACCGAAACTAACCGAATCTTTTTGAAATGATTCAATTGACTCACCATAAAGTTCAAGAGTCTGACTTTTCAATACATCTTTTTCTGGAATAAGTAATCTACCAACAGAATTGGGATCATCTGAACATGACAAAATGACTACTGACAGGAATATAAAAAATATGAAAATATTAATTTTTCGAATCAAAAAATTTCTCCTCTACTATCTTTTTCAATAAAATCAACAAAAGCTAAAAAATTATCAGCAACAAAGTTGGGTGAATTTTGTGAATTTTGCAATTGATTTATTTCTGCCTCATTTAAAGAATTAGTAATTAAAATTGTTTTAAGTCCGGCATTTATGCCACATTCTATATCACTTATTTTATCTCCGGCAAAATATGACTGAGTTAGTTCAATATTAAATTTCATTGCTGATTCAAATACCAATTGCGGAGATGGTTTTCTGCACTTACATTTTTCTTGGGAATCATAATCAGGGTGGTAAGGACAATAATAGAAATCATCAATATTAGTTTTTGATAATTGTAGAAGTTTGTTTATTCTATTATTAACTTTATCAACATCTTTAGAGGTGATTAAACCCCTTGTTATTCCTGATTGATTAGAAATAACAATAATTATAAAACCAAGCTGATCCTTAAGCTTTTTTATCCCTTCAGCAACACCGGGATACAAAGAAACTAAATTAACATCGCCTATATACCCCGTATCAATATTAATTGTTCCGTCTCTATCTAAAAAGATAGCTTTATTCATCAGAAAATTAACTAACTATCTTTTTATAAAGATCAACATAAATTTTAGAAGAGTTAAGCCAGGTAAAATTACTCTTCATTCCGGCTTTTTGAATTTTAAGCCATTTCTTCTGGTCAGTTTTATATAATTTAATTGCCCTTTTTAGTTCAGCAATTAGATTTTTACTATCATATTTTTTGAAAACAAATCCGGTTCCGCTTCCTGTTTTCTCATCAACCTTTTCAACTGTATCGGCTAATCCGCCTGTTTCTCTTACAATTGGAACAGTCCCATAAACCAAACTATACATTTGATTTAATCCGCAAGGTTCAATTTGCGATGGCATGAGGAACATATCAGCCCCTGCTTCAATTAAATGAGCAAGCTGATCATCAAAACCTAAATAAAACGCAAATCTATTTGAATGTTTTGTAAATGCTTTTTCAAAAAAGGTATGAAACTTCTTTTCACCGGTTCCCAGTAAAATAAATTGTGCATCTAACTTCATCATTTCATTAAAGGATTTTTGAACAAGATCAATACCTTTGTTTTCATTCAATTTTGAAATCATTCCGATGACGGGTTTGTCTTCATTATAATCCAAACCAAATTTTTCAAGCAAAACTTTTTTATTTACTTTTTTTCCTTCAATATTTTTAATAGAATATTTTTTTGCAATTTGTTTATCTTTTTCCGGATTCCATATTGAGGCGTCAATTCCATTAACTATACCATAAATATCTTTTTCTCGGGATTTTATAATTGAGTAC
>CAYXXW010000407.1:0-2746 GCA_964469115.1 uncultured Melioribacteraceae bacterium | reverse complement strand
ACTTAAACAGAACAGCTTTAATTGCAGGAATAATTGGCAGTGTGGCAACAGTTGTATTGTTAATGACACAGTTAGGGAAATAGATAAAGATTGCAATAATTATTGTTCTTGTAAATATTTATTTAGTTTTCTGGTAGACAGTGAACCTTTATCTCAAATAAATAATATTGAAAAATTATACTTGGATTAAATAGGAATTAAATGAGTACTAAAAAGCAAATTAGTTTTTTAGATTTTTTAGAATTAATCTTAATTAAAAAGAAGTTTCTTTTTACTTTTTTCTTTATATCTGTTATAATAACATATTTGAGCATATTTTTCTTTGTTGAGGAAAAGTTTGATTCTTCTTCAACAATTTTGCCTGCCAACGAACAACAGATGCCAGGAATAGCAAGTATGCTAGGCGATTTAAGTGGATTACCATTGGGATTAGGTGGATTTTCAAGTACAGAAATGAGCATGTTTAATACGATTATATATAGTAGAACAACACTCGAAAATGTGATTAATAAATTTAATTTAATTGAAATTTATGATTTAAGTTTAGATGATCCTAAATATTTGGAGCGAGCTTTAGAAAGATTAACAGACGAAATTACAACAAAGGAAACCGAAGACAATGCTTATCAGATAAAAGTTAGAGCCACTTCTCCAATATTATCTGCAGAAATAAATAATTATATTATTGAATTATTGAATAATAGAATATTAGAATTAAGACAGACTAGTTCCAAAGAAAATAGGATCTTTCTTTCTGAGAGAGTTGATGAAATTAAGACAAATCTAAAAGAAGCTGAAGATTCGTTAAGAGTATTTCAGGAGGAAACTAAATTTTATGAAGCAACTTCACAAATATCTTCAATTATTGACGCTTATTCGGAATTTGATAAAAATTTAATTAATACTGAAATTGAAAAATTGACTTTAGAAAATTTGCTTCCCAGTGAATCACCTAAACTAAAAAATATAAATCAGTCTTACAAAGAATTAAATAGAAAGGTAACTCAGTTAAAATCTAAGGGATTGGATAATAGTTTTTTTCCACCTTTATCTGATATACCAAATTTAGCTTTAGAATATTTTAGATTATTTCGTGAAATTGAAATTAATTCCTCTTTATTACAATTTATTCTTCCTCTATTTGAGCAGGCGAAAATTGAAGAGAAAAAAGACCTTGCTGTAATTCAAATTATTGATTTTGCTGTTCCTCCTGTTGAGAAAAGCTATCCTCCAAGACTAGTACTGACCTTACTAATAAATTTTTTAATCTTTCTAGTGCTTCTTACTTATATTTCAATTTCATATCGAACTAATGATACTGAAAAAGCTAGAATTAAAAAATTAGTTGGTAGTATTTTTAAATGGCAATAAGATTATATTTTTATGGAATTTTTGTCAAAAGGCATTGGTAGTATCAAATGGGTCTCAATTGGTAGATTTTCTCGTCAACTAATTCAATTCTTTACATCAATATTTTTAGCCAGAATTTTATTGCCAGAAGACTTTGGGGTTGTATCATTAGGGCTAATATTTTTTGGTTTTCTTACTACTTTTAGAGATTTCGGAATTGGATCTGCAATTATTTATGTTGAAAAATTTGATAAAGAGCTATTTTCAACAGCTTATTTTATTAATTTCTTATTAAGTTTTTCAATCAGTACAATCACATATTTTTTTGCTTCACAAATTGCATGGGTTCTTTCACCCGATTTAGTAACGGCTGGAAAATTATTGCCAATAATTCGTTTTTTTTCAGCATTATTCCTCTTTAATGGGCTTACCTCTCTGCAGCAATCCGTTATGGAAAGAGAATTACTATTTAACAAACTAGCGATTATTGAAATTATTGCTACCATTTTTGGTGCTTCATCAGCTGTTGTCATCGGAATACTTTATGCGAACGAATGGAGTTTAATTGCACAAGTTAGTGTCACACTTTTATTAAATGGACTTTTAACCTTTGTTTTTTCACCATATAAACCAAATTTTACTTTTAATAGATCCAAAATGAAAGAGATTCTTGCATATTCCTCTCATTTATCTATTTATAGTTTTACTAATTATTTAGTAAGAAATGCTGATTATTTTCTGATAGGTAAATTTTTAGGTCCCACTTCATTGGGTTATTATACATTAGCATACAGAATTATCTTATATCCGATTATAAATATATCCAATGTTTTCTCAAGAGTAATGCTCCCAATTTATGCAAGATTAAAAACCAACCATGGTACACTAAGGAGAATATTTAAACTAGTATCGTTTTTTATTTATTTAATTGTTTTGCCTTATTTTATTATGCTCTTTGTATTTTCTGAAGAATTTGTAAATTATGTATTATCGCCTAAATGGAAACCAATAATTGATATTTTAATTATTCTAATACCAGTAGGAATAATTCAAGCATCTTCAGTTACCACTGGCTCAATTTATCAAGCCCTAGGTAAAACAAAAGAGCTACTTAGATGGGGATTATTTAGTGGTTCAATTTTTATTCTCAGTTTTATTATAGGTATTAATTTTGGTGTTTTTGGTGTTGCCTTTTCTTATATGGTAGCAAATATTATTTTATGTTTTTTCTGGTTTAAGATCCCCTTTAATTTGATTGATCAAAAATTATCGGATTTTGGACTAAGTTTGAGAAATTTATTTGGATTAAATTTCACCATAGGAATAATTATTTATTTTACTAAATATTTAGTCAATTTATTCGTAAGTGATATGTTTAATTTAACCTTTATGATTG
>CAYXXW010000406.1:0-2749 GCA_964469115.1 uncultured Melioribacteraceae bacterium | reverse complement strand
AGATTTTATGCTCAAACATATGCCCCGGCATATAAGAGAAGACCCGGTGAAGAAACTATTACAAGTGTTGTAAGAGTAGTTCCAAACCCATACATTGTTTCGGCAGAAAGGAATACACTGCTTTATCCCGGTGAAGAAAATAAAATTGTATTCGAAAAAATTTCAGGTCAGTGCACAATTAAAATATATACCGAGCTGGGTGAACTGGTGCAGACATTATATCACACAGACGGTAGTGGTTCGGAAGATTGGTTTTTACGTTCATCATCTAATCAGCTTATTGTTAGTGGAATTTACATAGCTGTAGTAACAGATGATATAACGGGTGACAGAGAAATAGTTAAATTTTCAATAATTCGCTAAAATATTATAATAGGTATTTCACAATGAATAAAAAAATACAAGTTTTTTTGTCTATTATAATGATGATATTATTTATTGATAACTCATTTGCGCAGACAAAGCTGGCACAAACGGGTTTGAAATTTTTAAGTGTCAGTGCCGATGCTAGAGCATCAGCCTTGGGCGACGCGATTACCTCAATTGAGGGAAATTCATCATCAATGTTCTATAATCCTGCCGGAATGGCTCGTCAGACAAACTTGATTGATGCAACATTTAACATGACACAATGGATTGCAGATATCGACTATATGCATGCCAGTGTAGCATTTGCGCCTTATGAAGGGCAATATGGGGTGTTTGGTCTTTCTGTTGCCAGTGTAGATTACGGTACTTTCTATAGAACTATAAGATCTTCCGGTGAAGAAAGCTTTATCAACTTGGGGACTTACAGCCCTAAAGCAATGTCAATTGGCTTGGGCTATGCTAAAGCACTTTCCGATAAGTTTGCTGTTGGCGGAAATATCAGGTATGTTTATCAAGATCTTGGTGGCGGTCATGCTGTAGGTTTAACTGAAACTGCAGGTGTTTATCAAGAAAAGAGCTTTGATATTGATGTATTAGCTTTCGATTTCGGAATTCTTTATCATACCGGATATAAGAGTTTAAATTTTGGAATGTCTTTAAGAAACTTCTCTCAAGAAATAGAATATATTGAAGAAAGTTTTCAATTACCGCTAACGTTTAAAATTGGATTATCGATGAATATGTTTGATCTTTTGGAACTTCCGAAAGAAGAACATTCTTTTATTTTAACAGTTGATGCTGAACATCCAAGAGATTATAAAGAACAGCTTCACATTGGCGGCGAGTATACTTTTTATGATTTACTTTCTCTGCGATTAGGCTATGTAACTCCAACAGATGAGCAAGGTATAAATGCCGGAGTCGGCGTTCATCATGAAGTGGTTGGCTTTACTTTAGGTGTTGATTACGCTTATTTAGATTTTGGTGTTTTTGATAATGTTCAGAGATTTTCAATTAATATTTCATATTAAAGAGTTGAAAAGAATTTATAATTTATTTTGCCAAGGTTTGATATGAAAAACAAAAATATTTTTAGTCGGTTATTTCTTATTGCAATTGCTGGTGTAATATCAATAATATTACTTTCTTGCGATACAGATACCACACCAACAGTTTATGAAGATTTACCAAACGGAGCGCAGCCGGTTATAACTTCAGTTGATCCGCCTGATTCCGCACTGGCAGGCGTTACTGAAATAACAATCAACGGAAGCAACTTCTCGGCCGATGAATCCAAGACATTTGTTTATTTTAATGAGGTTGTTGCTGAATTTATTGAGATTTCTTCAACTAAATTGGTTGTTAAAGCTCCGAATATTGTAGATGACACAGTTAGCATTAAAATTTCTGTACGAGGTGCTCCTCTATTCAGTAAAACCTATATGCTCAGTTTAAAGCCTGCTGTTAGTCAAGTGTTAAATTTTCAAGATTTTGAATTACCTTATGCCATTACTACTGATAATGAAAATAATTTATACTTTAATTTGGTTTCTAACGGTTTAAGTACCGGCATAAATAAAATTACAACTGCAGGAGTGCTTGAAGTATTTGCTCCAAAAGGAGGAGAATCATTTTACTTAGACCTTAAGTATAATACAAATGGCAAAGTTTACGGAACAAGAAATGCACCAGTTAGAGCATTGTTCGCAAGTGAAGCGGGCGCATCACCAAAAGCAATAGCAGTATCTGATAATAATGCTAAGCTTCTCAGCTTAGACTTTGATATAAACGGAAATATTTGGGTTGGCGGCAGAGGCGGAAACATCTACAGGGTTACTCCAGATGAAACTGACAAAAAACCTTTCCCATTTGAACCTGAAATCCAATCTTTAAGAGTTTTTGACGGATATCTTTATGCCGCTGCTAAAACAGATTCAGTGCAAAATATTTGGAAATTTCTAATTATTTCGTCGGATAGCTTAGGTGCTGCGGAAGAATACTATAATATTACTGCTAATCTGGACTATCAAGTAAATACAATTACATTTTCGGCTGATGGTAAATTATTTATGGGGACTGACGCACCAGGCAATAATCCAGAGGCAATTGTATATTTAACCTCTGATAAATCACTAGTTCAATGGTATCCGAATGTAATTTCGGGGCCTGTTATGTCACTTGCTTGGGATACAGGAAATTATTTATATTACGTACGAGAAAGATTTGGAGATGACCAGCAATTACTAATGAAAATAAATATGGTTCAATTAGGCGCACCATATTATGGAAGAGACAATTAACTTAACTTAATTAAATTAATTCAACACAATAAGGAGGCAAGATGGTAAAACGTATTATTACAATAGTGGCAATGTTATTA
>CAYXXW010000405.1:0-2761 GCA_964469115.1 uncultured Melioribacteraceae bacterium | reverse complement strand
TCCAAAATAAACAGAATTGCACCCTGCTTTAATTGCAGCGCTTAATGATTCCCAAGAACCAACCGGCGCCATCACTTCTATATTTTTGTGAAGCATTTATTTTTCTTTCTAAATTATTTTAATGGTTGCAAAAATAACAAATTGATTAGATAAAAAAACCGGCTCCTTTTATGAAACCGGTTATGCAAAAATAAGATATAATATTAAGTTAAAGAAATTCTTTGTTACTATTGAATAATGACCGTACACTTTAAACTTACCTCAGGTTTTCAAACCTTTTCTGATATTGCTAAACTTACAAACAAAATTAGAAATGGTAATCACAAATATATTTACGACAAAGCAGGGATTGATTTTTTGGCAATTTAATTGGTACGTTGTAAATAGTGCAAAAATAAAGTACCGCACATTTATGGTGTTGAAGTTCTTGACTAACACCCTTACATTAAAAATGAAGTTGAGGCACACTTTTCTTCATTTAATTAAATGGTTAGTTAATACTGCGGTGGAGCTAATCCCTCCACCTTCCTCTTTTTAAAAGGAACCTAAACTTTAATTTTTATACCAACAGGACAATGATCTGACCCCATAACATCGGGCATTGTAAAAGCGTCTACTATATTTTCCTTTAAATTCTCACTTATAAAAAAGTAATCAATTCTCCAGCCAACATTTCTATCTCTTGCTCTAGAGATCATATCCCACCAAGTATAAACCTCTGGCTTATCGTTAAACATTCTTAAAGTATCAATAAATCCTGAAGCAAAAAATCTATCCATCCATTCACGCTCTTCCGGTAAAAATCCAGAAATCTTTTCATTTGGCTTTGGGCGGGCAAGATCTATTTCTTTATGAGCAGTATTTACATCCCCACAAACAATTATTTTTTTGCCTTTTTTTAATAAACCCGCAGCATATTTTTGAAATGCTTCATAAAAATTCATCTTATATTTTAATCTTTCCGCCCGGGCTTTTCCATTCGGATAGTAAATATTAAATAAAATAAATTCTTTATATTCAGCAATTACAAACCGACCTTCATTATCGAACTCTTCTACACCAATACCATGTTTTACATTAATTGGTTTTTCCTTTGTATAGATTACTGTTCCGCTGTAGCCTTTCTTGTATGCCTGCGAAAAATAGGCATGATATCCATCTACATGAGTTAATGACTCATCAAGCTGTTCTTCCCAAGCTTTTGTCTCTTGCAAGCAAAGTATATCCGGACTTTCGCTTGCAAACCATTCGTGAAAACCTTTTTTAGCAATTGCGCGAATACCATTTACGTTCCAAGATATCATTTTATAGTTTTTCATTTACTGCCTTTCTTCATTTTTATGATTCTTTCGCCAAAATACAAAATTACTACTTCCTTTTTAAACTTTCACATCAAACAATCGACAATATATTTGAATCAAGTTTTGGAGAAATTGGTTATGAAACAAATAAGATTATTGGCTTCTATAATAGTTATGTTTTCATCTCTAGTTTTTACACAGCCAGATAAATTATTAGAAGATTCAAATGATATTGAATTGGAAAAAGTTTATGTAAGTAGTGGTACTGGATTTTTTATTTCAGAAGATGGACACATAATTACAAGCTACCATATTGTTGATGATGCTAAATCTATTTCAGTGGAAATTAATCTTGGTGATTCCATTAAAGAATATGAAGCAAAAGTAATAGCCAAAGATGTGAAAAATGATTTGGTTCTTCTTAAAATAAATTTTGATAATAATAACTTTAATACAATCCCATTTAGAATTACAAAAAATGATTCGGAACTTGGTTCCGCGGTCTTTACTCTTGGTTTTCCAATGGTAGACACCATGGGTAAATCAATTAAACTAAATACAGGTGTTATTAGCTCTACTTGTGGTTTTATGGGAAATAATCATACATACCAAATTTCTGTTCCTATAAATCCTGGTAATAGTGGCGGACCTCTTTTTGATGAAAACGGAAACCTAGTTGGTGTAATTAAATCTATTTATTCTGGAGCAGAAAATGTTGCTTACGCAGTAAAATCAAAACATGTTAGTGATTTATGCATGAAATATTTGCCTCAAAAAGAAATAAATATGTCAAATACCCGAAAGGCTTTCGTTGATCATGTAAAATCATTAAAAAACGTAGTCTGTTTAGTAATAGTAACAAGTTAAGAACTTATAATAAAAATATCATGTGTCATAAAGCTTATTATTTTACTTCTCTTAGCAAAAATATTCTTTCCAAGCGACACCCTTCCTAATTAATCAAATAAATATAATTATGTGCGCAAGTTTTTTACAATTCTATCGTCTTAATATTATATTGCAATAGAATATTTGGAAAAAATGTTTTTGGCCGAACAAATTTTTAATACAACTGATTTTCAAAGCATTGTTGAAAACCTACAGGAAAAGGTGAGAAACACCTGTTTCCGGTATGTAAACAATGTTGAAGATGCTGATGATATTGCACAGGAAGTTTTTATACAGGTTTATGAATCAATGACTCATTTTCGTGAAGAATCTCAAATTTCTACTTGGGTTTATAGAATAGCTGTTAATAAGTCGTTAGATTTCTTAAGAAGCAATAAACGAAAAAAACGTTTTGGGCAGTTAACTTCTTTATTTAGATCAACTGGTGATGGTGAAGAAAGTGTTATCGAAATTCCTTCTTATGGAACTCCGGAACAAGAATTAGAGGATAAAGAAAGAAAAGAAATATTGGATCGGGCAATATCAAAATTGCCGGATAATCAAAAAACAGC
>CAYXXW010000404.1:0-2765 GCA_964469115.1 uncultured Melioribacteraceae bacterium | reverse complement strand
GAAAAGGACTTGATACTATTTCAGTAACTGGTAACGTCCTTCGTGATTATTTAACTGATCTTTTCCCAATTCTTGAATTAGGGACAAGTGCAAGAATGCTATCAATTGTTCCATTGCTAAATGGTGGCGGACTTTTTGAAACTGGTGCTGGAGGTTCTGCTCCAAAACATGTTCAGCAGTTATTAAAAGAAAATCATTTAAGATGGGATTCTTTGGGAGAATATTGTGCTCTTGTTCCATCATTGGAAATGATTGCGGAAAAATCTGGTAATGCTAAAGCAACAGTTCTTGCAGAAACATTAGATGAAGCAATTGGTAAATATTTAGAAAATGGAAAGATGCCTTCCCGAAAAGTAAATGAAATTGATAATAGAGGAAGTTCATTTTATCTAGCTTTGTATTGGGCAGAGGAGTTAGCAGTTCAAGAAAAAGACATAGCTCTAAAAGAACGATTTACTAAAATTGCTTTGGATTTAAATAGTAATGAAGAAAAAATTGTCGAAGAATTAGTAATGGTGCAAGGAGTAGCAGTTGATCTTGGCGGTTACTTTATGCCAAATAATGAAATTACGGAAAAAGTAATGCGTCCAAGTGAAACTTTAAATAATATTATTAATGCTTCATAATATATAAATATTAGTGAACGGAGGCATATTGCCTCCGTTCTAAATTTAATTCCCAAATTCTATTTTAAATCTTTCAACAATTCTTCAACAGCTCTTCCTAACTGCGCATCATTTTCGTTTGTTTTTTCATTTGGTACGTTTTCAATTATAATATCGGGAACAGCAGGGACCATATCCATATTTGTGTTATCCGCTTTTACAAACCAGCCTCTAAATGGCATTCTTACATATGATCCATCAATAAGTCTTTTGGCTCCGGTAGAAATGACAGCTCCAAAGGTTGGAACACCAACTAATTTACCTATTCCTAAATTCTTGTAGGCATGCGAAAATATTTCAGCATTTGAATAACTATTCTGATTGCATAGAGCAATTGATGGTTTAGTCCAAGCAGAATAGGGAAGACGTTCGCCTAATGGATAGTACTCTCTAAAATTTTCTTTTTCCATTAGTAGATTTTTTGCAGCACCTCTAGGAATTGTATAAGCGTGCTGCTTATAATTTAACACTGTCATCAAGTAATCAGTTGTCCATCCTCCGCCGTTATATCTAACGTCAATAACAATTCCTTCTTTACCATAAGCTCTAGCAGTAAATTCTCTTTCAAATCTTTCAAAACTCGGCATTCCCATTGACTGAATATGCAAATAGCCAAGTTTACCCTTGGAATATTTTTCAACAAGTTTTCTATTATTTTCTACCCACTCATTATATAATTCTTTACTAAGAGATGATGTTGGTCTAATAATCACTTCTTTATTTTCACCGTTTCTTTCTAAATTTAATAAAAGTCTTTCATCTGCTGTATTTGCAAGCAGTGAGTAGAAATTAACATTGCCAATTATTTTTTCACCATTCACAGCAATTATAACATCATTAACTTTTAATTCACTTTGTTCCTTACTGGCGGGTGAATCCTTAATAACGTGAATCACTTTAACCCCATTTTGAACAGTTTCAACTCTGACTCCTAAAAGACCGGTTTTTTCTTTCTGCAGATCTTCGCGCATATTCATTCCTCTCATGCCCATATGACTCGCATTCAGTTCACCTAACATAAGATTGTACATATCTTGAAAATCTTGATCGGTAGAGGCAGCTAAACACCAAGGTTTATATTTTATTTTTAGCTCATCCCAATTTTGACCATGAAAATTAGGATCATAAAAGCCGTCTCTTAATGCTCGCCATCCTTCTTCAAATTTTTGCTCTTTTTCAACTGGAAAGTTTATTCTCATTTTGGCACTAAACGGTAATGATTCTTTTTTATCCTTCCCAAGGTCGAATCTATTTAGCTTTCCTTTTTGAGAAAAATATAAATATTTGCCTTCCGGACCCATTTCAATACGATTTGGACTTCCGCCATCTTTAGTTAGTTCTTTTATATCTTTCCCATCCCACTTTATACTAAACAGATCACTACCTTTATTAGTAGGTGATTTTGTTGTAAAATAAATTGTTTCACCATCTTCAGAAAACTGAATATTACTTTCGTTGCCTTCTAACTTTGTTACTTGAACTAATCTTTCAAAAATATTTTCCGTATCAATTTTTATTGGTTCTACTTTATTATCTTTTTTATCCTCTTTGTCATTTTTTTCTTCCTTCGGTTTTTCAAATTCTTCCCAATCAACCTTGGTTTTTTCCCAATCCTCTTCTTTAAGCCACACAAACCACACATCGGTATCATTATTATTTCTTGCAGAAATAAATCCTAGTTTACTTCCATCTTTACTCCATACAGGAGAGTAATCACCACGTGGATGCATACTAACATTTACTGGAGCAATATGATTATCGATTGGGTGAATGAAAATCTCTTGATTGAAGTAAAGATCATCTAAAGAATATGCTAGCCATCTGCTATCCGGACTCCATGAAACATCTCCGGGAATAGCCCATCCATCCAGCATAGTTTTAAGATTTGTGATTTCTCCGGTTTTATCAATATCACCAAGCACTAATTTACCTCGCCCAACTTCATATGTAATTTTATTTAAGTCGGGAGAAATGATCGGGAACGATTCATCCTCTGGAGTATCAGTTAATCTAACGATATCAATTTTTAATGTTTTAAAAAGATCAGACTCTTCCTTATCGGATGAACGAACTAGATAAAGATCACTCTGTCCATCGCGA